>JBALXO010000002.1:0-92745 GCA_036960615.1 Cocleimonas sp.
CAGACTCACTATCCTTGTTGGTATTCAAATCAGTGTTAACGCCAGACTCACTATCATTGTTGGTATTCAAATCAGTGTTAACACCTGATTCACTATCATTTGTTACAACAGATTCTTTTTCATCATTTGAATCAGCATCATCTGATTGTTCTAACTGCGATTTAAGCGAATTAATAAAAGGTAACGTTATATCTTTAACATCCTTATTTTCTAAATGACTTTCTATATACTCTGCATCTAATTTATGTAAACGAGCTAGTTCAACCACTGGTCGTAATTTTGCGCCATCAGTCAAATATTGTTTTATGAAATCAGGAGCAGTAGCTACAGTCATTAACTCAGAGACTCGCGATTTACTACAGCCAATTGCAAGACCAATATTTTTAGCAGTGAGCTTATGGTTATCATGGAGATCAAAAACGGCAGACACCAAATCAGATGAACTTAAGGCTTCACGATTGAGGTTTTCTGCTATTTGAATAAGCCTTAACTTATCAACCGGAATTTCTGCTTGTATGAGTGAGCGGATTGTCTCAGCCTTATTTAGAATATTAGCTCTAAATCTACGCTCACCCACAACAAGAATATAACGATCTTTAACGTCAGGATTTTCTCTTACAACAATTGGTTGTATTTGACCAATTGCTAACAATGATTCAGCCAACTCAGTCAAATTTTCTAGGGTAAACGCTTTTCTAGGTTGATTAGGATCAAAGTCTATTTGAGTTGTGTTTATAAGTTTAGCGTTTAAAGCACTACCACTATTTGCCACTTTTAATAAACTTGATAAAGAAGCTTTCTTTTTACTATTCACTTGAGTCATTTTAGTAACCTATCCATTAATTCGATTGTTTTAAAAATATTTGAGCCTTAATTCAGTAGTTTATTCCGCAACTAAACCACAACGCGCTAAAACTTCTGACAAAGCTATTCTTACTTGACGACCAACACTGGCATCATTACCTGATGGTGGTTTTCGCCAAGGCGGTCTGCCTGATGTAATAGCTTTATTGATAGAATTGCTATATGGGATTTGATTGACCGTCATAGCATCACCTAACTCACTTCTCATAGAGTCTAATATTTTCTGGTTTTCTGGCGACTTTAAATCAATCATGTTAGGAATTACATGTAACTGACAGTTTTCATTTGCTTGACGAATAGCAATAAAAGTTTCGGTAAATGAACTCAAACCTTTCTCACTGTAGGAATCTGATTTTATAGGAGTAATAATATGGTCAGCTGCCAACATAGCAACTAATTGACGCATTCCTAGTTGTGGACTGCAATCAATAATAAGTACATCAGAGTCGCACTTTTCAGCATATGCTCTTATACGCTCGGCAACCTGGTAAATATCATTAGGGTCAAGTTGTTCAACGTCAGAAAGCGCTTTAGGATGGCTGGGAATAATTTTTATTAACCCCGTGTAATACACACCAAAAACAGGTTCAATAGGTCTTGCGATAGGGTCTGGAGTGTTGTTACTTAATGTTACTTCACCATCTGCATTTTCTAACCAACCATAAAATGCAGCTGTTGTTTGTGAAGGGTCTAAATCGAGGTCAATGTCTTTATCTCTAGTAAGTAATGTAAGAGTAGCATTACCTTGTGGGTCACTATCCATAACAGTAACAGAATAAGATTTCCGAGGTAAGGACTTACCTTTTACAGGATAAGTATCTTCGGCAAGTAGATAAGCTAAATTAATAGCGATAGAAGTCTTCCCAACACCACCTTTTTCAATAGCAGTAGCAATTATTTTTGTATGTGAAGCCATTGTTATTTCCTCGGTATACACCATTTATATCAGCATTCGCTGTGTGTCTGAAACTAGACACACTTATGATATCAAAAGTAATTCACTCTGCCAAGCTATTTGACAGTTTTCAGTGAAAACATTTGTAGTTATGTAAAGCAATTAATTATGCCAAGGAAGGTGTAAGACATAAAATAATTACTTGCTAAAAGTTTTCAGTAAACACATTTATAATATTTAAAGAACAAGAGAAACCTATGGATAAGTGGATAAAATAGCTAAAGCTATTTAAGGTACTTACCATGTGAATAAGTATGTGCATATAACGTGAAGCTTGTTCTCTACACATACTTATTCACATTATCGTACCTATCCACTTATCAACAGGTTCAATATTATCTTTATTTCTTCTATCTTTATTAGCTCTGATTCACTACCAGTTCATTTCTTTTAGGGGGGGTATATATAGAAGGGAAGCTAATGACACCCTCCAATATAGCCTGAATCTTAACCCAATAGCGTTTGACGGTACTAAGTGATTTTGAAGAAGCCTTGGCTAGATTAGTTTGTGTCAAAGTCTGACTAACAACCAGTTTTCTAGAGGCATTACAAAGCTCAGTTAGGGTTTGTTGTGATTTAAATATAGCTGTCTTCTGTGCTCCTAATTGCTTACGAGCAGTCACCTCTTGGGCGCTTAGGCACTGTTTATTCTTGTAAAGGAATGAAGGGTCAACACCAATCTGACTGTCTAGATAAGAAGCCAGAGTGCTTTTTGAGTATCGATATCTAACTGTCTTAGCTGTTCCCAAATAACTCTTAAGCTCACTCTCGGTTAGGCCAATTAGATCTATATTAATTTGTTGTATTCGCTCCCATGCAGAAGCATCTGATACCATATGCCGGAGTGCTACAAATAAGATAAAAGCAGTGCTATCTCTACTCCCCTCCCTTACTCCATTTCTGCGTGAATGAGATAAGACTTCATAGTAAATAGTTGTCCACCACGATCTAATATTGTGTTTGCCGTTACTTTTTTGTGAGGCCAAACGATTACTATCAATATTTTTTGTTTTAGATTTTGAAAGGGATTTGTTTGTGCTTGAAACTGGAGGATTGTCAATTGCCGGTTCTACTGGATGGCTACTGTTAACTAGGCTTAATTTGTCTTCTTGTACACTTAGACCTAACTTTTTAGCTAAATCACTAAATGAATATACCGCTTTATTATTACAGAAGGCTTTTACTGTTCGACCACTCTTTCCATGTATAGTCCCTGGCATACGCATTACACGGGACGGATCACGTGATGCTCCAACATCAACAGACCATAGTGTTCCCCCTTCGATTAAACCGTCAATTAATTTATTAGTTACACTTCTCCAGTTATTTACCTTCCAGTAATAAGCCGGAGTGATAGGATAAAACCAATACAGATGAATACCACCAGAACCAGATAGTACATAGTGTGATGGCATAGGAAGGTTTGAGCTTGCTAACTGTTCAAAGACTTCTTCTATTACTTGATTTGAATCTGATTTAGATAAGATGGCATGATTTGTTGTGTCAATTTCTAACCAGTTTGCACAAAGTCCAGCTAATTGCTTTGTGTTTCTCCAGTCCCAAAATTGATTTGGGGTAATATAGCAATCAACAGAACACAGTTTTTCCCCACGTTCTTTTACCCAAGATTCGGAATCCATATAAAGATCAAATAATTTATATGTTTTCTTACCGCTAGATCGATTACCTATTGCTCGCCAAGGAGTGTTTTTAGCATCGATCCGCATTGACCAAGTATAACGACAATGCTTTTCATTACCGACATCGAGATCCTTCAGAAAGGTTGTTGAAGGTATATAAGCGTAATCCCCTATTGAGTTAGGGGAGCGCAATGACTCTAGTTTCATAAAAGATCACTTAATTTCTACTTTTTACAAAGCAAAACTTGACCAGAGAACTAGAAACATCTAACATCAGACTTGCGACGGTCTTTTTGATGTTTTTGGTTAGATGCTGCTTTGTTTGCTCACGTGTTAGTAGGTCAAGGACTTGGTTTACACATCATTCTTAGTTAGTAGTTACATAAATATCCTTAAGCACTATTTGAAAGCCCTAACATCTGTTAGGGCTTTTATCTTATTAGGCTACCTGATTAGTAATATTAGCTGTTTGATTCACTAATTTAACTGTTTGATTCATTAATGGATCTACCAAAGCACTTGTTAACCCTAGTCTTTGGGCTGTAGACCAAGCCGCATCTAAAGATCTAAAGGCTCTCACTCTTGAAATATCTTGTCTTTTCAAATACCGCTCAAGTTTACCATTCTCGCCATATGAAATTCTTAATGCATAATCCTCAGAATTTAACTTTTTCGTTGGATTCATCACGATAACGCCATAAACCAATTCACCGATATTGATCAGGCGTTTTACTTCCTTCTGTTCAATCAATTCTGTTGTCATGTTTACCTCGTTATCTGCTTATTTTTATTGATGATAATATTCAAACGTTCTACTTACAAGTAAAAAACCCTTTTTTTTTCAATTTTTCTGTAAAGCACTGATATTAATACAATTATTTCAAGGTAAATAAGTTGAGTGGGATCAATATGCCGCAAATTAAATTTTAGATCAAACCACAACTTGCAATTAAAACACTTTTAACACTTTCATAATGTTATTAAAATCTGAAAAGGTAAAACATATCTACTTCTCATATTGTTGTAACTTATAGCTATGATCAAAATAAGAGGAATAACCGTGAATAACAAACTAGGATTTACTGAATGGTTTGAATCCAATTTCAGCTCACCTAAAGCTGTTTTAGTTGAATACCTACCTGAGATAAAGGATATGGCAGCATCCATTGGTGCTTCATTATCAAACGATTTTATTGCGAAAATAAGCATCAGTAACCATTCAAAAAACTTCCAGTACATACCTTCAATAAAAGGCATTAATGACAGTAAGCAATCAGCTTATGCTAGGTTAGGAAAAACTAATCTAGGTAAAGAATCAGTAAGCGTTCCAATTGTAGTATTTACATCATTTAAGCTTAAAAATGGCGAGGCTATATTTTCACCTTCAGCTTATCTTATTAGAGATTTTTTAAGTAAGAAAAAAGTTTTCTCTTACAATGATAAAAATATCGGTCAGAAATATTCCGATAAAATAAAAGAATTAGAAATTAACGCAGAAAAAAATGCTAAAGCGAACCAGGTATTAAAAGAAGAAGCTAATACTGCCGCCGCTCAGCTAAGCAGTGGGCAGTTAAGAGAGGGGTTCGTACAAATTGTTGAAGATCCTGAGTATTACTTTGACGTTAAAGGCCTAGCCATTAACGTAAGAACTGAATTCATTTGTGCTAGAAGTGCTAAAGATATGCTGTATTATCAAAATGATAAGCGTTGGAAATCATCTTACTCAGCATCTCCAAGGAATTTAATCATACCCATGTATGATATTGTCGATGGCACACTGCAAAACCTTCAGCGAATAAATGTGAAACACTGGAATAATCAGGTTACAAGTACAAAAAGGTTTCTGGCTGGCGGAAGGCTAATAAATCAATGTACATTTATTTCAGAAAAGATTGATTCTAACTGTTTTATTGTCACTGAGGGTTACAAAACAGGCCGAGTGGTAGAACACTCTTCAATAGGTACTGTCATTGCCGCATTTTCATCTAATAATGTGCCTAATATTGTTAGAGAGCTTAGACGCAGATGTCCGAAGGCCATTATATTTACTGCCACAGACAATGATTTAGACGGAATAACTTATCAAAAAAAGGCTGAAAAAGAGTCTTTATCAATCCCAATACCTGCACCAAGTTTATTCGATGGAGCTGATTGGGCTGACTTAGCAAAAGCGATAGGAATTGAATCAACAGCAGAGCGTTTGCAAAAGATAGTTGCGGATCTAAAAGAAAACAAAATTGTGTAAGTGGAATGTCTATCGATTAAAGCCCTTTTACATTGTTGTAAGGGCTTAATCCATTATCTAAACAAATTTTCAATGCCTTTTTGTAGCGAACGTTGGAGTTATATTTAAAAGAGCATCCTTTAACAACTCTTTATTCTCTTGTTGAAAATTATAATGTTCAACAAACTCACTTAATTTCATCGGGGCACCGAAGAAGAAACCTTGTAATCCTGTGACACCAAAGTTAACCATAGCATCAAAATCATGCGAATCCTCTATTCCTTCAGCAATCACCTTTAGTTTCAGCTCATTAGCCATATTAACTATACTTTTTACAACTAAAGCCGCTTTATTGGTATGTTCACCTCTTGAAATTCGTTGAGTTAAAGATCTATCTAATTTCAAAGTATTAACTGTATCGCCAATACTATTAATCCAAGCATATCGTGAGCCAAAGTCATCTATAGAAATTTTATAACCGATCTGAGATAGATTTTGTACAATATGCTCAAAACCAACTAATTTATCAAAATCATCACTTTCAACAAGTTCAAGCTCTATAAAGCTAACATCATTATTTGCGGCGAATTGAGTCAAATTATTAACAACATCACCGTTCATTAATGTAGATGGATTTAAATTAATCGCAACAAAAACCTCCATTTTTAGCTTTGACTTTAATTCATTGAAAGCATCTAAAGCATTATTTAAGAGTAAATCAATAAATGGGCAAACAGCTTTTTGCGACAAAATTCCTTCTAAAAACTCTGAAGGAGGCAAAATACCTACTTCAGAATGTTTCCATCTAGATAGCAACTCTACCCCCTGAAGATCTTTTTCTTTCGAATAAACTCCTTGTAAATAGGTTAAAATATTTCCGTTTTTTATTTCATTGTTGAAATTAACACCATCAGTCATTACATTATTCTTCTTGTTAGCCCAAGATGCAGGCATAGTTACTTTCATTCTATGTAATAACTTTTCCGAACAGTCACCATCATCGGGGTAAACGGCAAAAGCCATCCGTACACTATCACTTCTGCTAGTTGCAGAAGTGATAGCCTTCTTCACCCTCCCCTCTATAACCTCTCTTGCATCTATCTCGTTACATATAAGAGCTAATACAATAGTAGATATATCTACTCTAATAATTGATTTAGTACCAATAATTGAGCCGTATAAATTATCATTAAACATGGCTAAAGCCGCCTCTGCGACAACGTAACCTTGTGATGTAGCTATCGAAGAAAAATCATCAAGCATAATAGTTACTAAAACAAATCGATTAGCAATCTCTTTATACTCATCAATTACAACGATTCTATCTTTCGCCTTTTTAATTGGCATTTGAGGAAAACTCCTAATCACTGCCCTACCTTCTGTCTGTAATGATATGTCAGAAATCATAACCAGAAAAGAGTAACAAAAATCTTATTGATTTTTAAAATCAAGAAACATTTTTCGCAGCACAAATTACTTATTATCATCAACAATATAGCCCACATGAGTGCAAGTAATGATAAATAAAATATCTAAGTGCAAACGTACTAGGCACTTAATGACCCCTGTAGATGCCTTAAATGTCGTACTTAGACTATTAAAGTCAGTACCTGATGCTGAGCTAGAACATGTTGCTTTTGCGCTAGGCATTAGCAGAGGCCAATTAAGCAAAGAACTTAAACACCTTCAACTGTGCATTACGGGTGATCAAAAATCATGCGAAAAATATAATACCCGACGACAGTTTATGCGGAACTTATACTTATGGGACAACGCAACAAAATTAACAGTAGTTCACATAATGGAAGATGCATTGCTATTTGGTAACAACGGAAACATCGCATCCACGCGAGGGCAAAGCGAAGAGTCAGGCAAAATCATAGGCATCTTAGAGGGGGAATTAACTGTTATCCAATCAGAACTAGAATACTTAGAAGCTGAAGGCTATGAAGGTGCTTTGAGGACTTTAAAACTGGTAAAAAAAGAAGACTTAAGCTTAAAAACATCAGAAACAAACAAAATGGCTATCGCAAAACCTGTACAAAACATGAACGATGCTAGGTCAAAAGTATTGGTAAAAATTACGGAACAACATCCGAACTACACGCAGTTTTGCAAAACTAAAGGCTTGAATCCAGAACACCCGCAAACTCTGAAAGTATTCAAAGCCCAAGAAAAAATACTGGCTGATTACCTTTCAAAAACTCCGACTGCAAAATTAATTTCAAAAAAATTAGATGAGAAATTTTAATGAATAAACTGACGCTAACAAAAGTTAACACAACACTTCTTACCTTACTGCTCGCTGTTTCCGCAGGTACGGCATCAAGTGTTATAAACAACAACGAAAAAACAGTCGAACTGGAAACGTCAGTCGATAGGCTAAATCAAAAAATAAACGCGCAAAGATACAGCCAAGACACGCTAAACGGTTATATAGAATTAGCATCTAACAATCGAATGTCATCATTAGTCTCTTATCATATCAACAGAGGTTACTCTATTAAAAAGCTTGCTGATAATGGCTATCTAAACGCCCTTTCTTCTGCATTTAAGCAAGATTATATTGATGATAACTTATACTCAAGAATGAATTCATATAACACCCAAGTTGAGTTTCAAAACCTATCATCAAGTGAAACACTTATTAGAGAAAAATGGATAGCTCACATTGAGTCAGGAAGCCATTTTGATATTAGGCCTCAAGGTAGACTTATTCTATCATCTGAATCAATAGACATCCCAGTATGCTCACCGGAAACAAAACCATATTTAGCATATGCCATTGCTTACCCACCAACTGATAAAAATCGTGATTTAGCGGTTGACATAAAAGAAGAACGGTCACAATCAGGCGTTCAACAGTATCGATTTGTTCTTAAACAAAAAGGTACATTAACCCCCTTTAACACTACACATCGCATATTAATCGACGTAGGATGCGTTAATGTTGATGCTGATATTGAAGGCCAGCTTACTGATGAAACAGAACTTAATGAGATGTCTAATTAAAGAAACATACAAACAGAGTCACGTTAAAACGGAGTTTTCACTGAAAACTTTTCAAAAAAATACCTCCTTTCGGAGGTATTTTTTTTATGCTACTTCTTTCAACTTACTTGAAGAATGAAGATATACACTAACAGTTTCAAAAGTTTCTTTTACACAATCATCACTAAACGTTACCTCGTTTACCTCGCTATCGTTAGCGACAACAGTAAATGAATCAATTAAACCTGAACTCTTTAGACTATGCAAACCTAGTCCATAACCAAGACTAAAAAAGACAGGATAACAAACAGATTGACCACAGATCTCATGGCTCACAGTTGAATTTAACCCATCAATGATAAAAAGAGGTATCCCTTTAAAGTTCGCATGTTCAGTAGCTGTGAACTTTCTGGTTAAACCATTACTGATGTAATCAGGATGTTTAAGATACTGATCACAACTCCCCCCTTTGTGATACAACCTTCTAATAGTGCTTATTGATGGCTCTGAGCCGTCATACAAAGCTCGACGGAATCCTTTGCCTGCTTTTTTGTCTGACGCCTCTTTAGTCACCAAATAATCGTAGCTACGCCACTGCTTATCATCGCTTGCAAGTTCAACAATAAATTCATTCAAAGAACTTTCTTTTGCTTTCAACGGGAAAACAAAATCAGTAAATGAAAATCCGTTCAATTCCTTACTTATAGCCACCGCGCCTAAGCGGTCTCTATTTTCGAGAGTACCGTAATCATTTGAATTAAGGATGGTCTTGTGAACATCATAGCCCCAATGCGACAATACACTTTCCATCACAACAAAACTCATTTCAGACTCAAAAGCCTTCACGTTCTCAATCACCACGACCGCAGGATTTGACGCTTTTATAAAGTTCAATGTGTGAAAAAAACAATTGCCTGCTTGTGGGTGTTGCTCAGCATGACTTATTTTAAGCTTACTCTTCCCAGCGGGTGATGCGCCTAAACAAGGTAATCCGCATACCACGATCTCCAAAGAAAAGTCTCGTTTAATCTCCAAATCTTCAATCAAACTGTTTATTACAATAGAGTCATCTCTAAACAAATCAGCTTGATTTTTTAGAAGTGCATCAACGTAACGAACATCTGATTCGAGGGCAACTTTTAGATAAGAATTCACTCCGGCCAACTTTAAACCTTCATGTATTGCACGATCTAAAACACCACCGCCAGTGAACAAAGAACCCACTTGCAATGGCTCACCCTTAAGCACCTTTTCGAGAAAACGAGTAGTACGTTTAACCGCTTCATTGTGATGTCCATGTACGCTTATTACCGCTATACCTTCCTTCACAACGATTCGGATCTTCATACCGACTTCAAATATTTCTGACAATACATTATCTTTAAACTCGATAAGTGGCAAAATAGAACCATCTTTGCCAGTTCTCTTGCTAACAAAGCAATCGCCATTAACATCCCGAACAAAAGTCACTTCTTTTTTGTCAAAATCAGTTTCTACGCGAAAATAATCACCATGCTTGAAACCTACCGCTAACTTGCGGCCTTCAGTCCAAATCGATGCAACATTTTTTCGTAAAATTACAGATGTGTTAATTAGAGTTATCATTAGTTAATTAGTCCTTATATATAAGCATCGAGAGATGCAATTTAATAATTAATTCTACCAGGTTATTTATTTTATTTTTAGATGTTCTTGCTATTTTTCCCACGCAAAAAAAAACACCCCAAGTGGGGTGTTTGATAAAATGAAGTAACTAGAAATCGCTAATCTAGTTTTATCACCTCTATTTTACTATGTTGAAGTTGAATCCTTTCAACTTTACGACTAGCTTGGTAGTAACCAATATTGTCTTTTAGATCTTGATGCAGAGCCTCAACTTTTACTATTTCACCTTCAATATCAAGACGGAAAGGCAAAATATGGCAACCCCTTAAGAAGTCAAATACTTCAGTTTTAATGCGTACAATAGACCAATCTCTACGAATATGCAGTTTCCCATTATTAGAACATTTACAGAGTTCAGTATGATAATAGTCCTTAGCAATAAATACCTTTGAAAACCCCACAACACCATCCTTTCTAGAGTCTTCTACAGCAATCATTATCGGAAAAGATGAAATACACATTTCTTTAAAAAGCAGATCAGTCGCAATCTCCGCAGCGTTACAAATATGACTTGTGATTATGTTCATCGTAGTTACCTTTTGATTTAAGCATCATGAGATGCGATTTAGTTACATTCTATTATGAATGGTATATAAAAATAATAAACACCTTAGTTGCTAATAAATACCAAGATAAAAAAAAGGAGCCAAAGGCTCCTTTATATGTTGTAAAAAAATTATCAATTTTTTCGGAAAAAGCATAATGCAACTAACGAAAGTAAAGAAAAGCCGAGGCTTCCACCACTACCACCGTCATCACCCTCACCAACATCGGTTGTAGGCTTTGCTTTAGCCTTCACAGTGACACTAACAGCATCAGAATCGCCTAAATATAGGCCATAGCGAGTGCCTACGTTAAATGACGCATCTGTGTTAATGTGAGTGACATCTAAATCAATTCTTTTAGTTGACTCTCCTGCTGCAAATGTTACACGTTGATAAAAGTTATTATCAAAGCTCTCACCCGCAATCGCTGTACCTGATTGAGTATAAAGCTCAACAGAAACAGGTTCATTTAAAACTACAGGCATTCCCGACTCATCTACAAGGTCAATGATAGCTTCAGTCTGATTTATCGTATTAGCAATTGGATTATCCAAGAGACTAAGTTTTACATCAGCCATAATCTGCATCGGAGTAGAAAAATCTCCTAAAACAAAATTACTATCTAAGCGATCAAGGATAAATTCAGGATCTCTTTCGACAACCCCATTTATCACCGTCATTTCTTCATCATTAAAACCACGAGTGGCACCTGGCGAATTACTAGAACACATGATGTAATTACTAACCGAACAAATCTCACTATCTGTATGACCAAGGCCAATATTATGACCCCATTCATGTACTAACAAATAATCATTACCCTTGAGGCCATCAAGGCTAGCAATAACCCCAAAGTTGCTGTAAGCATATCCAATTTTCCCCTCAGAATTATCAGCCGCAGACGATACAAAGACTAATTTATCAGCATGGTACTGTATTAATAGATCGCGTGACTCTTGTTGATATTCTGTATACCAAGAGTTTCCGGCAAACTCAGCATTGAACTCTGATTCAGTGAAAGGAAGTGAATACATCACCTCGCCCACACTCTCTGTAAAAGACCTACCTTGAGCTAATTTTTCACTTACCTGATTATTTTTCCAATCAAGAACAGCGACCTCTTTATAAGAAATACCTGTTTTTTGAGTTGCATGTACACTATTAGCGACATTTATTTGATTTTTAATTAATGAGCTTAATCCCTCTCTATTAACACTTTCATAAACACTAGGCTCAATAACAAATAAAACGTCTATTTGCTCACTAGAAAGTGCTGTAAAAGAGACTAAACCCAACCCTAAACTGAACATCATATTCACTGTTTTCATTGTCTTTCCTTATTATATTAAAGTATATGCATCAAGAGATGCGTTAGTAAAAATCAAATATTAAAACCGACAACTTTCCGAATTTTAGCGTTTTCTTGATATGTATTAAACGAGCGCTTATTGGTAGCAAATCTTCCTGTCCAATATTCATTATCTGTAGACCATAAAGTTAAGGCTTTACTTGATGATGAAGTTGCTTGTAGGAAATCAATTTGCTCCGGAGTCCAAGTTGTAACTGCACCTTGTTCATTGCCATCGTTAGTACCCCATACTTCAATATAATCGAAGTTAGCATAAGACTGACTTAAGACAAAATTCCCGCCATTTAGACCATAAGTTGATGAATATAACGTTGTACCTGTATTACCTGCACTACCATTATCTAATCCACAATCACGATCAGATAAACTTCGCTGACAAGCAGCTTTCCATTTTTTCAATGATTCAACATCGCTGCTCATCGTTTTCAAGTTTTTTGTTACGCCAGAGTAGTCACGAAAAGATAAATTACCATTTAAGCTAACAGAACCAAGATACGAAGTGCCTCCGGTACTAATGCCGCCGTTAAAGGTTTGTCTACTTGAGAATGTATTAGCAGTATTTTTCCTTGCATAATAACCTGCACTATAGCCACCTAGCTTTGATGAATCAGAAGCCGTATTGTTTTTACCTAAATATTTTGCACTTAATGCAACATTATTTTCATACAATGTATTACCATTCGTTGACACTACCCACTTGCCGTCAACTTGAATGCCATTATCAGCTCGCACCATACCAGAGGTATAAATAGATTTCCCGCCATAGGCTTTAATGTAAGTAGAGTCATCCATATGCCAACCGCCGCCATGCGATTGAAAATAAATACCACTATCACCGTCAACCCTAACCCAATTTGACTTAACATGAATGCCATTATTGAAGTTGACACTTTGCCCGAAAGTTTCAACAACATCTGTTCTAGCATAATTAGACGATGCTACATTACCGAGTTTGTCAGAGTTTTTTGCAGTGGCATTAATGCCTAAATATCGAGTGTTTAATGCTTGACCACTTTCATACAAAGTAGAACCATCGGCTGAAATAACTTGCTTTCCATCTACTGTGACACCACCGTTTAATGCGACTGTTTTGTTAAAGGTATTGTTACTAGTAAAAGTATTATTAGCATCACGTCTTGCAAATGAACTAGCGGTAACGTTACCTAACTTATCTGCATTTATTGCATGATCAGCACTAATGGCCGAATCAGCTTTCGCGTTAATACCTAAGTATTTAGAGGATAAACTAACATTATTTTCATAAAGGTTATTACCATCAGCTGAAATAACTTGCTTTCCATCTACTGTGACACCACCGTTTATTGCGACTGTTTTGTTGAATGTATTGTTTTCAGTGAAAACATTTACAGCGGCAAGTTGTGAATACTTGTCTTTTAAAAGTAGGCCGCCTTCTCTAATATCCATAGCACTTGCTATACCGCCCACACTTAAAGCCCCATCTATCGTGACAGAACCTTTAAATAATGCGTTTTGATAAAACTCTGCATTACCTTGACTGATAAACATGTTTTGAACAGTTACATTTTTGGAAACTAAATTATCGATGCTTCCAGACTTTACAATGGCAGAATCAGCAGTCACGCCACCGAGAAATACCGCACTGTTAGCGCGAACTTGAGAACCAGCAACAATATCTTGAGACGCTATAATATTTTTACCATTCACATCTCCAGAAGTACGCAGAAAGGTTTCAGCCTGAAGCCCACCGTTAACAGCGATAGCATTAGCAGTAAACTCATCTACAGTCCCGTTTCCTACAATAGTTACATTTCTTCGAAACGTTGCATCAGGAATGACATCTAAACTAGTATCAATAGTTAGCGCACCTATCTTTGCAGTTGTACCATTAATAACAACAGCATCAATTTCATTAACATTGCCTAGTGAAAAGCTGTTCATATCTATATCTGTGAACATTTTATTTAAATCAGGCTCTCCAGCTACAACTACTCGACTTAAATTATTTCTATTGATAGAAGCCATTGCAGGTATAGGGATCGTAAACTGCACACTACTACCCGCTGCTACACCTGCAATTTTTGCCGCAATAGCTTGGGCTATTTCGGGGCTAGGAGCATTTAATGAGATAGTATAAGAATTACCGCCACCCGACGCAGTACCAATAACATTTTGCCCCCAAGATGAACGAATGCTTGATAAATATCCACCACCGACCAAAACAGAAGTATTGGTCGGCCAGCTGTTATTTTTTATATACGAACTCAAGATTGCTGAGCGTACAGAATCAATTATCGAGACACCATTATCAATTACTAGATAACGTTGTTCAAAAGCTGTTTGCTCTGACTCCCTTGCTGATGCCGATGATTCAGGAGAAGCTAAGGCGCTTGCATTTACACCAAGCAAACCTATCACCGCACAAGCGATTAGATTTAATTTCAATTCCATTATGTTTTACCCTCTGGCCTTCATTTCTTCAGATTCATTATCCAACAAACTATTATTAAATAAAGTTCATAGTTGCTAATAGCAAGAACTAGCAACCATCAATACCAAACTTAGCAATACCACCCAACATTAAAGACGATACGACAGCATCACCATTAGATCTTTTTCCCATCATTCCGGTCTCAGCAGCACTTGTATATCTAGTTGCTTTTATTTTCAGAATATTTGATTGAGATATCTCAATTAAAGGAGCAAGTTTTTTTGCTATAGGACTGTGCTCTAAATGATTAACCACCGAAGCCAGTACAACGTGAGGATAATCATTTAGCGTAAACTCTATACTTGGCAATGGAGGCACTGTAAAAGTGATATTAAATTGAGGTAGAGAATTAGCAACAGAGTCACTTAATAATAGGTCACTTAGCTCTATTGATGAGGAATCAGAAATAACACATCGGTAATCCATAGCTTCAGACCACGCTTCAACAACGAACAGAATGTCAGTTGCAATCGCTTTGCCTTTTGATTGTTGCATTTGGTAATTCAACGCCATATTTCCACGGATCAACAGCCATGAACCAACGATAAGCGCGATCATGAGACCATATAATAGTGAACCACGCTGCTTGTTTCTGCTAACCATATTAGTAACCTACTAAAAGTTCCGCACATTAAATACGGGACTTTACTTATTTGCCAATTGTAATAACTAATGCTTCCGTACCGGAGTTATATGTGGCATTACTCCACCGAAGCACCGCTTTTTCACCTTGCAGAGCGGCGATATTAGTTGTGGTTACAGTATAGATTCGGGTTGATGATCCTGTTCCAACAGAGTAATCGCCCCCCCAAGGTGCGGCTCCAGTGCCATCACCAATGGTATCTGGCAAGATTTTTTCGAGTTCTACCATTGATGCACCAGCATAACTAGCTTTATCTCCATACTTTTCACCCATCGCTTTAGATATGACAGCCACATCATCAGCAAGCACCCCTATTTTATATGTTTGAAAAGCTTCAGCGCCTTTGCTCGCTGCCCAACCAAGGACAATCCCACCAATAACCAATGCAACAACGACTTCAATTAATGTAAAACCTTTTTGTTTTTTGCTATAACTATTTCTCAAACACGGTACTTTTTTCATTTCGACTATTCCTATGAGGATAAATAAAACGTAAACATTTTCGCATCTAAATTACTTAAAAAATCGTTTCAAAATCTAAAAAAAAATATCTCATGACATTTACATCATTTGTAGACTGTTTATTTTTAAAAACATTAAATCTAGAATAGTCAACATACTGAATACAATAACAATAGCAGAAAACATTTTGAGAACTCGACCTGTAATTTTTACTTTAGCCAACAGTTGATCACCATAATCTTTGATTAGTGATTGGCTTATCGTATCCATAATTGATGATTGACTAAATTTGTCATTGCTTTTTGACATGATTTTTAAACGTAACCTTAAACGTTCAGGTAAGAGACCTGTATCAAAAGTGTTAAAGTCTTCTTGAGTATTATTATTTTTATAAGATCTACGTTCCTTTAATCGATACAGCATTTCTTCGATGTGGACATTAATGTATCGGTTAATTAACCCAGTTTTTTGCATATACTCTAACGAATGGCGAATGGATAAACCGGACATAATCATAACGTCCAGTAATGTAAAAAATTTAGAGCTTAAATTCGCACTATAAAATCCAAAAAAAGGAATTTTTTTATCCAGTACATTTCTGTGTTGCCCTACATAGAAAAGTGCAACGAGTAATGCTGTGATTGGGAGACCTAAAATTAGAACTAATAATATCCATTTTTTGTTTTCAATGAAAACTCCGGCGGCTTGTAACAAAGCAGGCATACCTACAATTTGTTCCGGCTTTAAACCCTCAATGGCAAATGAAATGCCTTTAGTACTCATAAGTATGAAGGTTGAAGCAGCAAATAACACAAACAAACCATTAGTTAATATACTCATAAAGATATCAAACTTTAATTTAAACCATGTTTCAGTTTGCGCCAGAAGCTTATTTAATGAATTTTCAACATTATCTGACGTTTTTGTTACTTTAACTAATAAAACTAAATCATCGTCAAATCCCCCTTCCATTGCTCTTGGAAAGCCCCCGTTCCAATTGCTTAATTCTTTTAAAGCTTTTTCACAAAAAATAGATTCCTGACATTCGCCATAAACCTTCTCGTAATCATCTTTAAGTGACTCAATGACCCCTTTGTCACTGCTATTATTACTCTTTAATGATGACCATAATTTAAGAAAATCAATTTGTTTTGTTCGAGACATTTTATCAAACATACAATCACCCTCTGTATTTATATGGCTTGTTCGAATCTAAAATCAAATCGGGTACGATACCATCTGCGATGAATGGGTCTACTTGACCATTTAATAATAAATCCCAAGTGTTATCAGCCATGCTTTTCCAACCATGAGACCTTAAATAATCTCCCCATCCGGCCATATCGTCATTACGAATAAAACGTCTTCCAGATTCATCAACAACAATATATTCGAAGACTAGTTTTCGACCAGCTAACCCTGTATGGTTACATCGTTTACAACCAGTAATATGACGTTTAAAAATATCTAATTTATGACGTTTAAGGCGGCTAATACATTCATCTGAACCAATGAATGAAAGCTCATTGATATCATCATCAGTAATTGCCGTTCTACATTTATTGCATAATAATGGCATTAACCTTTGAGCTGTTAGCATTCTAATTAAGTTTTTTTCAGCTAATTCAGATCGTTTGATGCCCATATCAATAAGTCGTTCAATCTGTGAAATGGCATCATTAGCATGTAGAGTGCTAATCATAAGATGACCTGTTCGCGCTAGACCCAATGCAGCTTTAACTTGTACCCCCGTTCGAGTCTCGGCTACACATCCAATATCTAAATCACACCGCATAAACTCTTTTATGTCATCTTCGGGGTTTTCTGATTGCAACCCTTGGAATGTTAGTTTATCGGGGCAATCTGTTTCTATTGGGTCTTCTAAAGTGTGCATTACTTTATCTTTAGGTTTGTTGTTGATAATTGAAACTAATAGCGTTGACTTGCCCGCACCAGTTGGCCCCGATAACATTATAAGACCACTCGCAATCTTCATCGAATTACTTAGTACTTTCTGTTGTGCTTCATTCAATCCTTGCTGACTTAAATCACGAATATTTGAATTAACGTTCAATATACGAAAGGTACATACTTTATTTGATATAGTTAAACTTCTATAATGAACTCGCACTTCAACTGTGGATTTCTGGTTTTTTATTTTGATAGGAATGTTATGAAGGCTAGTATCATTATTTTTATCTTTATTAAAGTTTTTATCTGTCGAGTTATCAGCACCAGCCCACTCAAAGCAGTTTCCTATCATCGAGTAACATTCAGATTGTAATTTGATAATAGGCGTTGTTTCAACAACACCATCAATACGATAGTAAGCTTCTGCTTGTTCATCAGCAGTAATCGACATATGTATATCGGTACACCCGCGATTTACTGCTTCATCGATAAACTTATAAAATTGTTGTTGAACTTTGCCACTACTCTCGATATCACCTGAAAATGCATTTTGATCAACCCGTTCTAGCATCTTTACTTGTTCAGTGTGTTTTTTATAAACGATAGAAGACTGAGCAAATCCGGTATCCATAATAGGTACACCCGCACCATTTTTTAACAATTCAAAAACCTTAAGGTATATATCATTGTTTTCTAGAATCTTTTCTTCCACAAGTAAGAAGTCATTGTTAAACACAGCAACATAACCATACTGCTCTGAAATCGACTTTAAAATATATGCCAGACCTTCTTTGATATAAAACTGATAATCATTTAATTTATCAATATCGTATTCAACATTCATATTCACATTCCTATTCAATCTTAATTCAAACAAATGACTACAGTGTCTTCACCAGTTTTTTGTAGGGGAACACACTCAAGAGAATAATCAATATTACCAACTAAATATCCTCCAACAGTTTGCCCTGGTCTTACATTTTTGAACCATTTTTCCCCCACTTTAATAAGCATCTCATGGGTTAAATTATCTAATTGAGCAAACCGAATTGACTTGTCATTAATCGAAACTTCACCTTCAGCCATTTGTTCAATAGTTGAGTTTGTTCTGGCTTGGATCATATCAGGAGCCATATCTAATATTTCACCATTTTTACTCTTCAAAATACGCGCTGAAGATGATTCAAATTCTGCTTCATATTTACGTTTCTCAGCATTTAATCGCGCTGTTTCAGATTGCATACGGGCATTTCTTAAATTTTCTTTAAGTGCAATAAACACTTGAGCGGCTTCTTGATTTACGGCCTCATTGATTATTCTCGAAGCCATAAGTAACTTGTCGTAGCTAGGTGCATTTAACATTCTAGGAGGTATCACTTTTGGTACTGAGCCAGTAACAGGAATATCGTTAGTGGAACTACTTTGGCTTTTTGAAACCGTCTTAGCCTTAGATGGATCAATATCCACATACTCATTTACACCATTTGTTCTCACTAATATTTTACCTTTGTGAGAAGTATCTTTGTTTAAGTAATCGTTAAGCTCATAACTACCTATGCCAGTCAAAACTACAGATAAAATCACATACCATGTTTTATTTTTCATTATATTTCCTCGCATTTAGTTTTTTCACAACCTACAATAGTAAAGATGAATTTCCCGCTAAAAGTTTTATCTTGATTAATTGTCAGTGATGCTCTATTGAAAACAACTGGAATCATATTTAATAGTGTTCCCATCGTATCCAAATCATCTTTAAAATACTCATTAACATCCCACTGCAATTCCATTTCTGAATAGGCTTTTTTACTTTTTATTTTCCCGAAAGTTAATTTAGTTTTTTCTCCTGACAACCAATCATCCTGTGCCAACCCTATGTACACTTGCAGGTCTTCAATAGGAACTAAGACGGCTTCACCTAGCGTCGGAAGTGGTTGATATTGTGAAATAATGGTTGCTTTATTCTCACTGAATTTTGAAATGGATCGACCAGTTTTAGATACGAGTTCAAGTAAATGATCTAACCGTCCAATCATTTCTTTTTCAACTTCAATAAAAACAAATTCTTCATTCATTACTATAGTTGTAGCCTTCCATCCAATTAAATGTTGAATAAAAAGTAAGTCTTTATAAAGCTGATAGCTCATTGCTTTAGCTGACCCTCTTTTCTCTAAAGTGTTTTCAAGTTGAACAAACTCGTTTTGTGCTTCTTTCTTTATTTCCTTCTTATTTTCATCTGTTACAATAAAAAAAATTAAACTAACGATAATGCATATTCCAGTACATATTAGGAACAATTGTTGGAAAGTCATCGGCGCTTTATGCTGATCACCTGTTTGAAGAATTATTTTTGAATTGTTTAATAAATGGCTCGATGACAGAGCTACAGAGCCATTCAGTAAATCAACATCATTAATGACATCATCGATGACAAAAATTATGCCGTTCTCGTTATTAATAGAGTTGATAGCTTTTTCAGCAACAACATCGGTTAAGGCATTAATACGAGTCTCAATGATGCTATCTAACCTATCACCCGACACATATGCCATGAGTAATACATTAGTTACTGTTTTGTGAAAAACAATGAATGGTTTATTTAGCTTTTGTGAACTAATAACACTTTCTACTATCGGCACACCTTCACTTGTACCAGAAACGAGCCAGCACTGACCGTTTCGTCGTATGACGGTATGATAAAGGAATCCTCCATTTCCACTCAATTCCGAAATTTTTCGTTTAATTAATTTCTGTGAAATACTACCCGAACCAAGAATTGAACGTTTGCATTCACCTAATAAGATCATTATCGGCTCCTTAAGTTACTTGTTCTTGAACCGTTCTTTAATCCCCTTACCACTCTGGCCGTAACAATCATGATAGTTTCTTTCTTCATGGTTTCCGATGTTCTAGAGAAACCAAGGAAATCGTAACCAGCATTTGAGTCTGATACGTTTATTGTTTCTGAATTAATTCCAGTTATAATTCGAGTAACACCACTTTCAAGGATTGAAGTTAAATCAAAGATCATTGCAGTTGTTTCTGGCGATTCTAGATAAAGACCTGATGCTTCATCTATTTTTTTCTTAATATCCAATTTTGCAGAGATTGACGCATTAATTTTAAAAATAACATCATCGTTAAACGCTCTTGCAAAAACATTAATAATTTGTCCAGTTTGAAGTGTTTCCTGACGAGCACCACCACCAGTTAAAACACCACCAGTGGTCGAGTTGCCACCATATTGCTCAGCAACATACATAGTATTATCTACAGCCATGACTTTAGTCATCGATCCATTGGCAACTTCAATAGGCACATTGATACTCCGACTTACGTCAGCTTGTTTTTTTAATGCATCAATAAATAACTGCGTTCCATCAAAGTCGCCACCAACAACAGATAAATCAAATTGACTTGGGGTTGGGGTTGTACCAATACCAGCAATAAAGGCCTCACCACTTGATTGAAGTAAGCCTTTGCCTGCTATTAGATTGGCTATAGCCTTATAGTCGAATGCACTTCTATTATTAGTCGTGTAAATAACATCTAGAAGCTTAATATCTAAAGAAACGGTTTTTGTTAACTCTTCGTTGAATGTATTAATCACACGTTCAATAGCATTAACTGTTGCAGGTCTATCTTTAACAAATACACTCATTGTTAATTCTGAAATTTCAATGCTTCCCTCTTCAGTCTTTATGCCAAGCAATGCCTTTTTCAGTTCTAGAATTATCGATTTATCTTTTATAGATAAAGAGGAATATTGACGACTACCTGCATCCATTGATGCTGATGAGCCAGATGCAGAATCACTTGAACTTGATGAACTCAACTCAATTTCACCGTCATTACCAATTTGAGAATTGAAATCACCTGGCAGTGTAGCTATGGCGAACGTTTTTTCTTGATATTTGTGGAACGTAACGGAATCACCTTCATACGAAAGTGCATAACCACCTGATTTAGCGAGTGAGTCTAGGGCTACACCTAGAGCCTCATTTTTAAACGCAATCGTAATTGGATAGGCCTGATCTAAGTTATTTAATTCATTATATTTAGCAGTAATACCGCGCTTTGATGTCATTTGAGAAACAATCAAAGAAAATGGTACAGCAGAAAATGCTGAATCTATTTTAGAAAAATACCAATCCGGCATGGCAGCTTCTTTTTGAGATAATGTAGGCACGTAAAACTTTGATGATACTTTTACTCGCGAAAAGTCATCATTTTCAGCTGTTAACACTTTTACATCATTGAAATACTGTGCAACTTTATTTTTGTCATCATCAATTTTTTGCTGAATGGAACAACCATTGATACTTAAAAGTGAAAACGCACAAAGAAATAAAACACTTTTTTTCAATACTAATTTCATAAAAACCCCGCTCATTTATTATTAGTGTCTATTTTTCTTGTCATAATATATTTCTACAATTCGATTAGTATATGTTTCGGCTCTAATCGGATGTGGATCAACATAATTACTAAGTAATGTATCCAACACATCCAAAACGGTATCACCGTAAATCCAAATATCAGTCGGATTCACATGCTGATTACTTACCTCATAAATAATAGGAAGCTCAGTGTTAGTCGATTGAAGTAGAGTATTTAGATTGTCTTCCAATCCACCTTTTTTTGCTTGGAAGTACACTTTTCCATCAGACTTAGAAACAAAAACTCTTGGACTTGGATTTATAATCATTAAAAACTCAGAAGCAGTTCCCATTAGTTTTTGTTGTAAAGAGTTGGATTTTGGTTGTTCTACCGTAGTAATATTCTCGGAAGATGAGACCAATGAACTTGCGCTATTCGAATAGCTAGATTCCGTTTCATCATCAATATCATTTTTAAAATTTGAATAATGCATTTCCTCATCATCACTATCATTAGCAATTGAGGTGGTAGTAGAATCGTCGGATAACACATCATCTTCGTAAAAGCTCGACTTATCTAATGACTGACCAAGCATGGATTTAGGCTCCGGTACTATCGGAGTTTGCAGCTCTTGGGGTGCTCGAACACCAGACCTATTTTTAATTTTATCTTCCACAACGACTCTAGGCTTTTCAACCCCGATTAAAAGTTCCGCACTGTAAGGTACATCTACACCGTATGGATTAGTGGTTAAGAACTCATGATCACCTGCAAAAACAGGAAGAACGGCGAACATACAAGTTACTAAAATCATTTTTTTAATCATTGTCATTTCCATATATCTCAATAACACCCCGACGAACGTTAGCTCTTACATCAAGAGAATTTAATTGCGTTAAGTTAATAATCACTTTCGCAATTTCAGACGCTTCCATTGGGCTTGCTTTGCCTGCTTCGCTAATCGCTACAGCTATCGTTGCACTTTCAACTTTAATTGCTGGAATGGCATACCCCTCAAATCCCCAACCGACAGACTTAAGCGCAGATTCAAGGCTTACAGATAAATTTGCCTCTTGAATATGAATCTTTCTTTCGAGAACTTGATCCATACCTAACCGCGCAATTTCCGACTTGATTACCCCCCCAAGCGGCTGGACAATAAAAGATTCACTAGTCATTGCATATAAAAAGGCACTGTCACTCCACTTTTCTTTAGGAAAAACAAATACTTCAACCTTATCCCCCTGCCAATCCATGTCCCCATTTCTGATATACAGACGAGGGCTAACCTCCCCAGCTTTTTCAGCTAAAAACGCGCTTTTCTTCGCCCGTTCTAATGCGATAGCTTCTCCACCCTCACCAATATTTGAAACTATAACGGTTTGCCTTTCCGTTGGAGCAAATCTTAATCCGGCTGGTGATGCTTCAATAGCTTCACGTAGACTTTCAACATTATTAGTTGCACTTTGAAGTGGATAGTCATATTTAATAACTACCGCAGGCCGCAGCTCATTCATTGATAGAAATTCAGAGTTAGCAAGTCGAGATTGACATCCCATTAAGAACACTGAAGTTGATAGCATTGCCACTGTTAACAAAAATACCTTCATGCATTTACTCTCTCTCTTTTTGCTTAATGTAATTAGATGAACTAAATATAAAGAATTGTTAGCTCGAAATTTCTTTTCGAAATTTGATTTTGATTTAGCAAGAACAGTTTTCACTGAAAACCTTTTTTGATATAATGTAATTCGCGTCACTTGACGCTAAATAATTAAAGGAGCTACAACATGAGTCAGCAAAATGTAGGTAAATCAATTATTCGTAACGGTTTACGCCCTCAAAATCCAAAGTTTAATAATCGTAAAACAAAATTAACATTCTTGAGAAAAGAAAATTTCCTTCCACCTTCGCACCCTAATCAAATCCCTGTTACAGCACATCAGATAAAAGATCTTCTAAAATGGAGTGGTGAGACAGCTCAAAACATGGCGAAGTATATTTGTTGTCCAATGCAATCTTTTAGAATGTGGAGCAACACAAACAGATCTATTACTGATAATAAAATCATGCCTCCGACAATTTGGCACTACATGTCGATTAGACTTGGCTTAGTTGAGCAAGAACGAGTTAGACGTATTGAGCCAGATATCACGGTAACTCATACCTATGATGTGGCGACTGATGTTCCATTTATATTACGAGCAGTAATTAACTATCACTCAAACGAGATTGTCATTTATAACGACTCCGCACTTAACGAATCAAGCTCCACACCGCTCACAAGCATTACGGCAGAGTTCCAAGCTGATATTAAAAACGAAATTATGACTATTTCAGGTGAATATAGAAGTGCTACAGCACCTTGGATGTTTGAAAATCCAGATGACAATCAGCAAATAAAAAATATAAATAACTTCTTAAACGAGAGTGTTTGGCCTGCATGTTGGAAATTGCATGATTACTACTCATTGCAACCAAAAATGTTTCTTAAACCAGAAAGCCTTTTACCTATAACGGATAAAGAATTTAAGCTTCCGAATTCAACCGAGCTTTATCGATTTTGTCGTTGGTTAGGCGCTACTCCAGCAGATATTGCGGCATACATATGGGAAAACCCTACTCATTTAAGATTTCTAGTGAGTAATCAAGCTAAAGAGGATTTTATAAATGCTAAAGAGGATTTTAAAAAGCTAGATACTGACACTGAAGAAGAAAAAAAGAACAAAGATCAAAGACTAGCCAACCAATACCGACGCTGCCGGATCACTCCGCAAGGTTGGAGCATTTTAGTCTCGGCAACAGGGTTGACACCTACCATTCCTGTAATTGGAAGGACTGATCCTAGAAAACGCTATGAAAAGATATTTAAAACTAAAGAAGTGAGCGGGGTTCCTATTGAATACGTTAAATTGCTTTCTATTATTGATTGGACTGATACAGAAAAAAACAATATTTCTATAACTTACAGCCTATCAACACAAGAAAGA
This sequence comes from Cocleimonas sp., assembly GCA_036960615.1. GTDB lineage: Bacteria > Pseudomonadota > Gammaproteobacteria > Thiotrichales > Thiotrichaceae > Cocleimonas. The sequence continues at coordinate 25,110 of JBALXO010000002.1, forward strand.
AAAGGTGAAGAAATTACAGTTTCTTTTCCAATCACTGAACATAAAGGTAGTTTTGAAATCTTTGGTTCGTTATTTGAAGAGGATGTACCAAAAGAGTGGCTAGAAAATTTTGTCATCGATGACAAACTTCATCTATCTGAACAAGAAAAAGAGTGGGTTTTTTCTTGGTTAGAAAAAGCTATGTGGCGCTATACTTGGCGAGTAATTCTTCACGAGAAGCTAGATTAAAACATAAATAAATGAACCCGCTCGCGGGTTTTTTAATGGTTTGAATCTCACTTCACTTGACGGAAAAGCAATTAAAACCACTTACGCGCTACGCATTGTTGAATCTAGTTATAATTATTTTGGATAAACAAACAAATAAAAATAGCAAGCATGAAGGATGAATAGAGTTAAAGCGGGTTTATTACATTTTTCATGCCTTCTTGCTTAAATATGGGTGCGCCAGATTTCTTTAGTTCAAGCTCACGAATACACCAAGCTACATTTATAGCTGATAACACTTTGAAATTATTTTTATTTCTAAATTCAAGCCGTTCGCATTGTTTATCTAAGGTATCTAAACATTTACTTTTACGAAATATGTACAGGTAATGCGTTTCAAGATCAGTGATGTTATTCAAGTCTAAGTATGTCACATATACCCCCAGTTTGTTTTAGCACAACGCTATAGGAAAAATAACTACTTACTGCAATTCCTTTATGATATTACCTTTTTTTAAAGCTTGAATCCATTTAGTATACTCACATTGGAATGTATAGGATGCTCTAAATCGCGATGATTTAACTCATAAAAGGAATAGAAGCACTGAACAATGTTTGTGTTGTAATTGGTGTTCCATCCTCAATATGAGGCATCAATAGAGGTTCATGATCTTCAGACCAAAAAACACCCGTAACCGGATTAAGAAAATCCATATCTAAATCGCCGTTGGGATATGCTATAAACTCTAATTGCCAACCATTCGGAACAACAGGCCATTGATAATGAGAGGAAACAATATCTCTTAATTTAATATAAATGCTTGATACATCTAGTCTTTCACATGAAACCATATCTTACCCTATTTAACTGGTTAAGTTTAAGCATAAATGCTAATGCTATAATCTTCCAGCATGTAAAGCAAAAGCCCCCTTAAAAGGAGGCTTTATAATTAAGTTGCAGTGTTCGTTAAACAAGACTTATGGCCGAAAACCAAGGGCTTACATAGATAATGACTTATTGAGTCTTTTTTATCTATAACACTCCAATAGCGTTTCATGTGCGTAAGTAAGTATGTTGAATCACAAGTCTTACCACACAGTTCACAAACCCCGTAGTGTTCGCTACCAGCACCTAAGCGCTTTAAACGATAGGCTTCACCATACTGTATTAGTTCTTGATTAGTAAAATACTCAGAGTGTTCTTTAATAAACTTAAACATAAAATGTTCTGCTTCATCAAAGGTATCACAGTCAAAAAGCTCTTCACCGGATTCCATTTCTTGTACCGAAAAACTAACTTTTTGAGAGAAATGGTGTACGAGTTTTCTAATTGAAAGTTCATATAGTGTCATAATAAGTACCCTTTTTATTTAAGCGCCAAAAGACGCGAGAAAGTAAGTAGATAATAAAACACTTGCCTGCTTGGTTCAAAAAGCGAAAGGCTAAATAGCAAAAAGCCTTCGCATAATGCAAAGGCTTTTTTTGGCTAAACTTCTGAGCTACCTATCCAGACAGACCCCAAGTAAGCATCCCAATAATGGGGGCTGTAATCATAAAATCCAATAGACTCTAATTTATCATGAGTCCATCCGTTCAGCGGCGGCTCGATTGTCTTTACAATATTTGCATCAAAATCTTTAACCACTAGTGGCTTATTGATTAGATCTTGTAAAAAATCAACTTCACATTTTACTGGTCGAGTGATAATCATTGCTTATCTCCTTTATCGCTAAAAAGAGTGTTAAACGACTCGATACCAAGCCCTGTCCATCCGACTTGACAATAACTTGCTATATAAACATAGCCAAGCTCTGCAGCAAGACAGACAATTCCACTATTTTCATGATCATTAGCAAAATCCAAAGGAAAGTTATGCTTTAAAGCATTATCAACAGATAAGAACTGATCAAACGTGAATGCAGGCACATTAAAACGCATTGTATATTTAGAGTTACAACCACCATAAAATGATTCAAACACTGCATTATCGTCATTTAAACTGACACAAGAATGCTGTAACACACCACCTGTACCTGAAGGAAGATAGACGACTAAACCCACTTTAATATCTCGTTTTATTAATCGTTGATTATCCAATGTTCTCGCTAAATGTATATTCGTAATCATGTTGCGCTCCAATTTAAGCATCGAGGGATGCGAATTTAGTAAAATCATAATATATGAGATAAAAACATTTACCAACCAGAGTAACGCTAAAGAACTATATTATCGATCTTGTCTGATCATACAAAAGAAAAACCCCACAAATTTAGTGAGGTTTTATGTTTGTAATTATAAACGTTTGAGATCAATTTTATGAGAATCAGCAATAGTGCCAAGAATACCCAAAAGATAAGTCACATACTTATTTTTATCTTCGATTAAAATAAAAGAGGCCTGATTCATACCAGTATACCTTTCCATTACATCTATCAAGTTACCTGTAGCGTTGCGGAGTTCATGCTCTGCCACCAAAAAAGGACATAGACCTTCTTTAGCATCAAACCCTGCCTCTCTTATCTTGAAGTTATGATAACCAACAACCAGTTTAAAATCGTCATCAGAGGCCAGATATAAGTTTTTCGACTTTGTGATTGGCTGCCCCAACTCTTCATCATCGACTTCTGGATGCAGCTTACCATCATTATCCATAAACGGAGCAACAACAGGCTTATATAAAGTAAACGCTTTTTGATAAAACCCTTCAGATATCGGCGTCATTAATGTTACTAACGCTTTATTAAAGTAGTAGTTTTGCAATGAATCGATTATCTCAGCTGTTAAACCACCATTAGCTAAAGTATCAATCTCATGTCTAATATCAACCATATGTATTCCTTTGTTATTGTGTCACCAAGAGGTGAAATTTAGTTAAGATCACTATAAACAGTATCAAGGACACCTACAAACATCATTTGCCATAAAAGCAAAAAGCATCCAATGAATGGATGCTTTAAATAACATGATGTTTGAATGTTAAAAAATAACAGGCGGCTTTAACTCAGCAATCATTTCAAAAACGTCATTAAAATCGACCTTATCAAATGTTATTTTTTGATGACCAAAAACAGCTGTTCCACCAATAACATTTAACTTTTTGAAAAGGATGATCAATTTTAGCTTTTCATCGATAGAGCGAAAAGTAAAACCTAAATCAGAAACAGCTTTTTCAATTGCATTGAATTTTCTCAAAAATTCTTTTGTTTCTGATTGTATTTGAGTAACCTGGTAATGTCCTAAACATTGATGTTGTTGTACACTAAGAGATAGTTCGTTGTATTGAAAAACATACTCAAAATCGCAAAGTCTATTAGTATCAAAACTTGCCTTTATCATATCACCAGAGTTGACCCAATCAGCAAATCCACTGCGTTCATCAACAGTTAACAATTTGATATTTTGGTTTTTTACAACCCTAAACGAATCTACAAACTGAAAAACAATACCTTCATTGTTGATACGAGCAATAGTTTGGATTTTCATATATTAATTACCTTTATTTTTATTTAGGCATCATGAGATGCGAGATTGTTGACATCATAATAATACAAACTCCAAAGAAGATAAAACCGATGCTTGCATTCAATTGTTTTCACTGAAAACAATAGGCCTTAAAAAAACGCAAAAAAAAACCACTTTTGACAGTGGTTTTATGATCTAGATTTATTAGTTATTTCTTAGCAGGAGGTAGCATTGCGACGAAACCGCCAGTAAGTGACAGACCTTCAGGTAAAGAAATACTATACATACCAGCACGACCAGCAATGGGAAATAAAGTGCCCATTAAGTGGTAGTTAACCTTATCATCACGAAAAGCCTCTTGGACTTTAATGTCGAGACGTTTATTAGCTAAATTATTAGGAACTTTTTGATCCTTAAAAATTTGCACCAAACCACCACTCAAACAAACACCTGGCAATAGGTTAAAGCCGATCATTTCTTGACCCTTTAAGCCAAAAACAACACCTTTACCAGTAGTATAGTAAAAGCTTTTTTTATTTTCACCTTCACCGCGATGTTGAACACAAGAAACTTTAAAGTTAATAGCAGTAGCAGTAGCTTTTGTAGTAGTCATGGGTAATTCCTTAATTTAATATTTAATCATCAAGAGATGTAAGTAGATTCACGTACAATATTAGATTAAATACAAAACGAATCAACTCTAAATTTGCTAATTAGACTGATATCGATGAGGGGTCGAATTATTATAGTTTTCAACTCTCAACTTCTTTTCAGCCACCGTTGATGTAGCACGACGTTTCAAATTAAGTATCTTGTTTTGGAAATCAATAACGTCTGGATGATCTATTTTTTTATCCATAATGGATGGAATCATTGCTTTTAATTGCTTAATTTCCTTTTCTACATCAATACTTTCAGTCATAACGCCACCTTATTAATAATTCATAAAACCAATAGTTGAAGGTTAGCACCAAAAAGTCCTGATAATTGTTTTAAAAAATCAAAAAAAAACCTACATAAATGTAGGTTTTAGATGAACTTAATCATTTAGTGCTTACGAGAAAAATCCATCAAAAACTCTAAGGCCTCGATAAGATCACTATGTTGCTCATTAATAGCTTGTTTAGTTAACGTTAGCTCACCAATATTGTTAGTCGATATATTTTCTAAAACAAATTGGTAGATTTGTCGAAACGATAAGTCTTTTGCTCTCATTAATCCATACTTAGTAATAAGTACATTATCGAAAACATCAGTATCACCAGCCAAAATCAGCGCAAAAATCATTGTAGAATAATCAATAAAACGCATATCAAAAGGCGAATTTGTGTTTACTATCATGGGTTATTTCCTATTATATATGCATCAAGGGATGCGAGTGGGTAAATCTTTACAAAATATTAAGCAGCCTGAGACATAAAATACCCTTTTCTAACTAACACTTCTAGCGCCACTTTTTCTGAGCAATAACACTTAACATCGTCCAAAATACTGCCCCTCATATAAAGAGAAAACAAAGTACCATCAACTGTAAATAAATGAGCTTTGTACGTATTATCACTGTGTACCAAGGTCAACCCATTTAAATTAAATCCGTTAGATGCTTCAATATCAATAATATGATCTTCTATTAAAATAGTCATATAGCGGTTAGATTCAAAAAGCCACTGGAGTAATGTTAATTTAACATTAGAGCCGTATTCAGATGCGATATACTGCTTAAATGCATCAACTGACATATCTTCGGAATCCAAGAAACCGTCAATGAGGACGGGATATTTGTCTAATTGATCAATACTGATTAAATTCCAAGACATAATTCACTCAACAAAATTTGTGATCGGCCATTGTGTATTAGTGGCTAAATGTGCAACAAATTGTGTCACTTTTTTTTATATCGGGCAAATAGACTAATGCAATTTAGCGATACTACGCCTCATCATTGACCATAAATTGTTTTCAGTGAAAACTTTCAAAAAAAAACCTCCAACGTTGGAGGTTTTTAATTTAACAGGCTAACTTTAAACTTTCATTGATTCGAACAACATCATCGCTTAAATCAACTACAGGATAAGTATTAGACAACACTAGATTTAAAGAAGAACAATCATTTGAATGAAAACCAAAGCTTACACATTGCATACCTAGTTGATCTCTTAGATACACTCTTGCACAGTCTGATTTACATCTGCCGCGATCTTCAATCCAATCGATTATCGCTTTAGTTGGGTTATCAATAAAGCCTCTGCGCGAATCAACAGCATTATCATATGCATAATCATCAGTATGATAATAATTTCTCTTAAATTCTGCAAACTGTCCGTTTACTAAAACCTTAATTAAATCTACAGTTTTAAACTTATTAGGGATTTTAGTGAGAGGTTTATATACAAGGTCTAACTTGTATGGATTAAATACACCAACAGCTTTTTCTTCACGCAAATAGATTGATACAGAAGCGACAGGAAGGTCTAGTCTCCATCGATTGTAGCTATAGCGCTCTTGTTTGAAAGTTAACGAATGCTCAAAAAAAGTAGCCTTCATTTCCGTGTCCGAAATGCTAACCGCCTCATTTATGCTTTTTGTTATCTGCTCATAAACAACAGCCCAACTAAAACCATTTTCTGCCGATCCTTCATGAAAAATAGGATTATTCAACAACAAATCAAATACATTGATAAGCATCATTGAACAATCATCACACTTCCATTCACTAACAGAAATTTGGACACCTGAACAAACCTTTCCCATGCGACCAGCATTCGTAATGCAATCAATATAGATATTGTCATGATTCCAAGAAACTTCAAAATCATCACCTAAATACTGAAAGAATACCTTATTTGATAGAGCTGAATCATGTACAGCCCAAGTACCTGGCATTTTATCTAAATCATCACGAATATCTAAGGCTTCTCTTAACAACTGCTTTAAAGGTTTAAATGCAGGAATACCAGCGCTATACAATTTATGCCCTTCATTGTTGGCATAAATATCATCGCGCACAATATTAGTATGCACCTGATTAACATCAAACAAGCTTTTCAATAAATTGTAAGCTTCGTTTATTTTAACCATTTGATCACCACAACCATCACGATCAGGATGTGATTTTAAAGCAGCAATTTTGTAAGCCTTCTTAATAGATATACCGTTCGCATGAACTTGGTTGATATTAAGTGGTAAACCTAGAATAGCTAAAGCTTCTAATTGTGTTAATTTCATTTTTATCACCATTGTATTGAGCATCATGAGATGCGGAAGAGTTGATTTATAATATCATTTTTATTGACTTTTTCTGCTCTCGATCTTGCTAAATTAATCACCAAAGGTTTTCACTGAAAACAATATTTGGTTTTTACGCCATGCTCAAAAATTCACCAAGTCTATTGTCTCAACGAGTAGCAACAAAACAGAAACCAGTATCTTTTCGTGTTGATGCTGCCATTTCTTGCCAAACAACATTTCAACTTTTTGGGGGAGGGTATTAAACTAACAAATCATCAATGGGCGCTTACCGATTTTCTATTATTACTAGTTTTTTGAAAGTCATCCATTTCGGTCTTAACGGCTAATTGAACCATCACTTACCCTTTTTATTTAGTATCGAGAGATGCAACTATAGCAACTGTATTTTTTATTAATCCGACATTGATGACAACCTGGTATTTGTTATATCAGTGATCCGATTGCCATTTAAAAATGTTATAGACCTTGTTTCCGCAACACGGGCATTTACGGTAACAAGGTCTATAACTACATCTAATTTAATGTATTTTCGTCCCTCAAAAACATACGACCTAAAAGATTTTATTTACTCCTTTTCACTCTCTACCTTTATTCGCTTTACTCATAAAATGCAAAAAAAACAAAGCAATGAAATCGGCCTAATATTCCGCATCACGAGCACTTATTGTTTTTTTAGGCCTCTTACTCAACCCCTTCGATGTATTTTCGTTCCTCAAATTCATGCGGGGTTTCGCCCCATTTCCATTTCTCTTTTCCATTTACTCATCCACGGCCAACCGAAGCGCGGCAAATTTCCGCATCACGAGCACTTTCCGTTTTATTGCCGCGCTTCGGCGCTCTAGGTGACATTATAAATGACACCTAGAGCGCCTGCGGTTGGCCGTTGCAAACAATCCATTTCACATTTGCGATTTAACAGGGTCTGTGTTTGAATACTCACAAATTAGGTACTGAATAATTGCAAATAATAAAAGATAAAGATGAAAAAAACTGACACTCAACCATCCATTGTTGCATTCAGATTAGCTCAACTTAAAGCTCTTAAAAAGAGGAAGAGGGGAGCATTTAATAGCAAGCTAATACGTTATGCTGAAATCGTTTTTTTACTAAAAGATGAGTACAAAGCAAGCTATCAAACAATTGCAGTTTATCTTTGGAGACACCATCGACTTAAAGTTAGCCGAGAGAATATTTGTTATTTTTATCGCAAAATTAAGGCTGAAGCTGTCCAAACTGAACGGGCTAATGATGAACAATTTTGGGGCGATGCAGGTGAAATATGAAGCAAGATAATATATCGAAACTACGTTCACAAGCAGCCAGTGCTTTGAAATGGCAACGTGCATTTTCAAGTAGTAGAGGTGCATCCAAACGTTCAGATAGCACATCGTCAGGTATTCACTCAGTTCGAACATGGAATGAAAATGTTTGTGCATTAGCGAAAATAGCTAATGATATGGGAGTGAACAGACTGAAACAAATCACGACTGAAAAGGCAATTGATTACCTTATTCAACGAGTCTCATCTAAATTATCTGATAAAACAGTCAGTAGAGATAGGGTGGCAATAGAACGGTTTCTTAGTAGAAAAATGCCCTCTTATCAAGATTTGCAGGCAATGGATCACAACCCACATATTAAAGGTCGCTGGCTAAAAGGCATAAAAGATTTTATTAAAGTCCATGCTGGAGATCCACGTTCACCTCTTGGAAACCGAAGTAAAACAAATCGAAGCACGAATAAAGCTGGAGTAGGGGCTAAGAAAAGTAACTCTTCAAGAGTAGGTTCAACCAAACAGTTAAAAGAAACATCAAGAGCATACTCAGATGATCAGGTGAAAGCAATTGCTATGTCTTTTGAAAAAGAGAGAGAACGATTGGCAATTTTATTGATGAGAGATGCAGGTCTTCGCGTTCATGAAATGTATTCTTTGCGTAGGGTTAATGAGGGGAAACCTGTTACCGCGCAACGTGATTGGAGGGCAGATAGACATTTACATCGAAGTGAAGGTGTAAAATATATAGTGACAGGTAAGGGGGGGTTAACTCGGGAAATCGTTATATCGAAAGGTTTGGCCGATAGATTAGAAAAGCTGAGAAACGAAAAACCAATAAAGGTTAAAGACAGAGGGGTTAATTACAGGCAACGTTATAACCTTTTAGCGGGGAATAGCTTAAGCAAAGCATTTACTCGTTCATCAAAAAGAGAGTTAGGTTTTTCAACTGGTGCTCATGGCTTTCGACATAGCTATGCACAATCAAGAATGAGTGTGCTTTTGTCCAATGGTTTATCTGCTAAAAATGCAAAACATATTGTTTCACAAGAGCTAGGTCATATGAGAGCAAGTATCACCAATACTTATTTACGTTAACCATGAAGTTGCACATAAAAACTAATACTGTGACCAGTATTGGGAACGGAGAGAGAAACCACTTTTTATTATAATTTCTACTAACTAGCCAGGTATATCATCACACTCAGGATCTGTTCTATAGTCTCTAGTAGCTAACACTGCCCATGCAAATTGCGTTAAGCCACAATTATTAACTCCAAATTGAGCTTCTATGCGTTTAATAGCAATGCAATAACGTTCAAGTTCATCATCTTTAAAAAGTTCATATCCCTTCTGAATCGTACTTTGCATAACTTCAGAACGTGATTCGTCATCACAACCTAAAATCCTCTTTAACCAACGCATAAATATAACCTTTTATTTGTAACGTGAAGAACCCGTTTCAGTATCATCTTTTGCTCTTATAGCATCTTTTAAAATATCTTTACTGTACTTGATGTCAGGAAAATACTCAGTAACATCACAATCGGTACTTTCCATTCTTACTCGGTTTATATAATCGATTTGGTTCTTAATGATTCCTTTTTCCATGAAACTGATTTGTGACATTGCTAACCCTTTTTCAAGATTGACAATGTAACCTTCAACCACCTCTGCACATGCATCTGCATACACAGAAAAAGAGAAAAAACAGCTACATGACAATAAAAACATCGTTAATTTATTCACAGTACACCTAAGCTGACTTAATTTATGTGGAATACAAAATACCTCAAAAATTTCACTGAAAATGTTTTAAACATTCAAAAAAAAACCCACTTATAAGAAGTAGGTTTTTAACGTTTAAAAAATTGACTTGTAACGGATTAGTTTAGTATTGACCTTGGCTAGTCCAAATGTGGTATTTGGTAAATCTTCGAGCCATTCAAATTCAACATCATCGAATGAAACAGGAACAAGTGCGACCATAACACCATTTAGATTTAAGAGTTTTTTAGCAGCTTTTATATGTGATTTTGCCGCCTTAAATGGGGGGTTAATTACAATATAATCAAACCGATCATCTGTGTTCTCTGAGTAATCTAAGAAACATTGATGACGGACTGTTAAATCATCTTGCTTAAATCGAGTGTTTAAAGCCTGTATCAAGTCGTAATGACGCTCAACAGCAGTAATACTATTTATGTCAAAACCTTGATTTAAAGCAGCAAAAACGAGATTACCCGTTCCGGCGCTTGGCTCAAGCAATGTACCAATCCCGCCTAAATATTGAATCATACGTTGACCAACATCTAAAGGCGTGACATGACACTCTGAACTTGCACAAATCATGATTGGATTTAACTTGGGTTTAGGTAACAAATCATCATCAACAAGACCAATGTTTCGCCTTCTTTCCTTAGCTTTAGTCACAATCATTCGCTGTGGTTTTCTCTTGCAAACATACAAAGACGCATCCATCTTACACCTCCAAATCTTCAACTTGTTCATCTAAGATGACAGAATCAGAATCAGGTATTGGATGACTTTTGCTATCAGTCAAGAAAACAACACACTTTGGAGCGCTATACCAAGCACCTTGAAATGATGGATCAGAACACACTTTAGCCCTAAAAGTCTCGCAAGCTGATAGCCTTACACCACGAGAATCCGAGTGTATACGGGCAAATTCAGCTTTTGTCATTTCTATTTGCTTCAGTGTTTCAGAACCACTATCCCAACTTGAGCGTTTACTTACAGCCACGCTATTCGCTTTGAAGTTAAGAATGCTAGGTTTTGTTGGTTTTGGCAGTGGAACTTCATAGTTAAGATCTAACATGAGATCACGCCATTCATCATCTGTAAGAGTTAAAGATTTTCCATCACCCAAATGCACAGGTAATGGAGTAACAGAAGACAAACACCAACCGTCATCAACTTTCTTTGACTTAGGAGAATCAGCGCCGTGTTTACGAGCAAAAGCTTGTATAACAACAGCAGTTAATTTTCCATCAAAACGAAGGCAAAGAGACTCAAGTAAATGATGCTCATAAGCCAATCGATTTAAGATATGCTGAATAAATCGAATGCGATAACTACTTGACGCTAAACGCTTACCAAACGCTAAACAACGTTCAATCGCTTCATCAACGGTAATTTTGTTTTCGTCAAGCTCACTCCAAACTCTATCTGGAGACATTGAACCATCAGAAAGACGGTTTCCGCTCATGTTTCGAGTATGCTTTTCTTTTTTCTCAACATCCTCAACAGCAGAAATCTTTGTCCAGATGTCATGAACAAAATTACCATGATTAATGCTCCGTTGATGAGATCGCAAATCAGTAAGTAAAGTATCAATTCGCCCGAGGCGTGTACGTTCACTATTTTTCTGATTTACGTGCAATTCAACGCCTTGCGCTTTGTAACAATAGTAGTCGGCGGCATTAAACGCTGATTGACGATTAACCTCTAATGACTCTAAACGTTTTTGATCCTTTCTTGCTCGACGTTCTGAATGGTGATTAACCAAAATTGGTTGACCAAATTCAATACAAGCAGAGATACGTTGTGCAGCAGCAGAAAAACCAGAAGCCTCAGTTAGACGTTTTTTAGCAATAGCGTCTAATCGTTCAACTTTAGCGGTCGCTCTGTCAGCAAGACTAATATCGTCAGGGACAATACATTCAACATACTCGTTACAAACATCTTGGCGTTCTGGACTCCATGTGGCAACAAGTAATTGTTGTACCGGAGCATATTTGTAACCAGCTTTAACAATATTCTGATAAATATCATCAGGAAGACGTTCGTCATTAAGGTACAAACGCAATTTATTGTCTTCAGGGTTATAAGTCGCTTTTAAAAATAAATTCATAGTATTTTCCTAATTATTATAGCACCAAGGGGTGCGAAGTTTTCACAGACAGGATAATTGAAGTTTTTTAAGAATGGAATGCAGAAGTTGCTAAAGCAGTTTTCGGCCAAAAAAAAGACCAACATTAAGTTGGTCTTTAGTCATATTAGTATCCATTTTGTTGCTTGCTATAGCCTCTATACGAGAAAAAACTCAAAATAGGACGAACAAAGACACATAAAATTAGATACGCAGGAATACTTAACATTGCAGTAATAGCTATTGATTCACTCATAAAACCACCCTAATTAATTTGATTAGTTGTTGACCTCACTAAGAACACTCAAAAGTGCTCTTAGTGAGGCCAACAAAGAAGAGTTAAAAACTCTTCTTGTGGCATGAATAAATTACTTAGTGATTCGGTTTGTTGTGTAGCCAATACTAAGTAAAGGACTAACAATAAAACGGTGAATCAGAAAAGCAGTAACTAAAACAGGTAACATTGGAATAATAAAATCAGCCATGAGAGTGCTCCTTTAAACAGAAAACACTCCCAATGGAAGAGTTTTCCATTTGGGTATTATAAAATTAATATTTAATCATCAAGAGATGAAATAGGTATTTGTGTATTCTGACTTTATCTACTACAAACTTCAAACCCACACTTGCTAATTAAGAAAAAGGTAACTGACTGATGTTTTCAGTGAAAACATGTTTATCCACAGAATCTGTGGATAAGTTTTAAACAAAAAAAAGTCCCTAAAAAGGGACTTTAACAATGTGCAAATTCTTTACTTGAATGTTATTTAAGCAACAATGGTTGCATGTTATAAGAACCATAATTATATCAAATTCATGAATTTCTTTATACTAAATTTTTTTATGTCTTGTAAGAAGGGAATTCCAAGCGTTAACCTGGTAATGGTCATTGGCTTTTGTCAGGCAAAATGACGTTTCAACAGTCTCATCTATTAATGATTGATGCTTGTAAAGAATACAATGCCCTCCTGTATCGGAAATCAAAAAACCGTCCTCAATTACTTTTTGCTCTATCTCACAAGAACTCAATTCGACCTGCGTTCTCTTGGATCTGCTAAGGTTTCCAACTTCATCATAAGCAGAAATAATTTCATTACTTTTAAAAACTAAAGAAGCCATGCTAGTTTCCTAAAAAAAAGCCTAGTGGGTAGCTAGGCGGGTCAGTAGTTGGGAGACCAAGGTTTTGAGTGAAACTACATATTAAATCATAAGCTGCTCATAAATTTTTTTTAAAATTCAAATTTGAAAAATAAATGATAAAAAACTAGTGTCTCTAGGGTATACCCTAGAGACACTGCTTATTAACTATCATAAAAAGCTAATGACACCACGTAACTGACCCTATACCATATGACACTACCTAACTGACACTATAAGGCTATTTTATGTTCATAAGGGCATATTTACGCGCATCAACGGCTGAACAAAATGCATCGAGAGCAAAAACAACGCTTAAGAAATTTGCGGAAGATTCGCTTGTCAAAATCGCAGCTTTTTATGTTGAAAATGCGTCTGGTAGCATAATTGAAAGGCCTGAGCTGTTAAGGCTATTAGATGAGTCTGAAAAAGGGGATGTAATTTTAGTCGAATCGATTGATCGATTAACAAGATTAAATTCACATGATTGGGAAGTTTTATCTACATCAATTCGCACAAAGGGTATTAACATTGTAAGTCTCGATTTACCAACATCCCACATAACGCTTTTAGAAAAAGGAAATGATGACTTTATGGGCGCGGTTTTAAAAGCAATGAATACTATGCTGTTGGATATTCTAGCGGCTGTGTCATATAAGGAATATGTTGAGCGAGAAAGAAAACAAAAAGAAGGTATTGCAATAGCAAAATCCCAAGGGAAGTTCAAAGGTAAAAAAGTAAATGTTGATATGCACAATAAGATAATAACTTTGACAAAAACTAATCAATTTAGCATTAATCAAATAGTGGAAATCACAGAGGCAAGCCGTTCAACAGTTATTAGAGTGCGTCGAGTGCTATTTAAACAACAAAGTCTCTGATATTCCAGTGGGGTATAAGTGTTTAATTTTAGAGACTAAGGAGTAACAACTTTGCATCCGATGACAATAAGACTGTCTGTATAAGAGAAACCATATCCATATCCATAACTAGCCCCACCGTCAACAGCCTCAGTACCTGTAAATGATCTTGCATAACTTGTAACGGCATCCTCCTTGAATTTATAACCATATGAGCCGGAAGTAATTGTCACAACTTCTTTCAATTGATATCCATCCCCATATAATTTATTTATAGCAGTCTCAAGATCTAAAGCTAACCGTTCTGAATCTATTATTTTATCAACATGCTTTTGTTCTGATTTAACTTTAGTTGTTTTAGACGAACTAGCCCAACACGATTTTTTTTGTGTAGTTTCTGGATCTAAATGATCTAATTCTTCTTTAAAAAAAGCTTTAACTAATATAGTTTTATTCATGGTTACACCTCTTAATTACAAATCTACCAAAAATGTTTTAATTTCTTGTTATTGTTTTAAACTATGTTTCTCAAAAATACATTTTATCGCCAGCCGGAATTCTAACCATTCTTCAACCAAGTACACAGCCCCTTCTTTCTTGACCTTTACCCCCGCGACCTGCCCGTTTATCAGCTTTTTAAGCACATCATTAACAGACCCCTTGGGCATATCTATACTTTGTGAAATATTAACCAATGTGGCTTTTTCCAGTGAATCTATAGCACCTAACACTAACCAAATTCGATTTAAATTACCTTTGGGATACATTGTCACTCTCTTTAAAAACAATAAAGTCGCATATACCGACTAAGTTAACTTTGACTAATAAAATTATTCATACTATTACAATGAAGCCCATAAGGTGCCGCAGACATATAGTTTTCAGTGAAAACATACCAAGGCTACACCCTACCCCGCGCATCAATGCACTAACACATTGTATATGGTCAGTAATACACGCCTAATACCGCTATTCTTAGACCAGAGCCTCGCACCCTTCTCCACGGATAGCTAATACTCCCGTGGTCAGCCCATCGCTGCCAGCCTTGGAACAAAGCGGGTAAATCTGTCTCTTTGCATTTTAGAACCTCCATAATTTCAGCGGCATTGTTTGGTACAATAGTAAAGTGATCACAACCAGCAGTATATTCATTTCCAGTAACAATCCCCAAGACCTGCCTTTTAGGATTACCCTTATAAAGAGCAGGGATACCCGCTGTTATGGAATTAAATTTCACCTTAGTATTGGTCTTGATTGCCAACCTTCTGCATTTCTCATGTATACCTGTGACCATATACTGGTTGTAATTGAGTGTATTACCACCCTGTTCTCGCTCTTCCTCATGCCAGTTGAGTACATTGTTTGATATGTGTGCTTTGCGCTTTTTCAACATGCTTGCAAACCACTCTTGCTGACTTTCAAAGTCCTGTAACCATTTATCTTCCAATTTTGCATTGATGATGGCAGGCAGGTTTTTAGCCAAAACAAAGTTTACGGCTTCAGCCGTTGATGCTTTTGTACCAAAATGTTCTTCAGGAAAAGGGTAAAGGCGCACAATAGCGTAGCGAAACCTCTGGCTGTACTTGTCACGATCACTTATGGATTCAGTTCTGTCACCCGTCCTGACATTAAAGTAAAATTTTCCATCCCTTGGTAAAAGATCATCCAATCTGAGGGTTTCAACTATATCCCACAATTCGGATTTCATGGGTGATTCATCAACCCCGATTTCCCGAGCGACAGTGGCGATGTCTTTATGTTCTAGAATGAAAGGAATATTAATTGAGACAGGAAGTAGCTTATTACTAGTAGCAGTCAATAATCTGATAGACATTTTTGGGCAAACTGGACATAAATTCTCCAGTTTTACTGACATCAACTCAGTCAACATCAGCAACCATATTTTCGACCGTTCAGGACAGGTTTTGATTGACCCAATTATCTGGAACCCTGATATTGCCAGCATCAATTTATTTTCTCTATCCAGGTTTGGGTAATGCTGTCTAACTTTGTCCAAACCATCGTTGTGAAAGGAATATCCACTATTTCCACCTACCATCTTACAATCATGTACGTGCCAATTCAGTTCGGCCATAATAAATGCAACATCAGGCGAAGTGTATACAATCGCATGTAATGAACTACCCCCATTATTTACCGTCACATACCTGAAACCATACGCAAATTCATGTTCATGTATGCTCAGTTCCAAGTCGGACAAAGATGGAAACAGTAATATATCGCTATGAAGCACTTTAAACAGCTGCCCCACTCCTTGCCTTTGATCACTGGTATAAATCCAATGCAAAGGAATTTTGGTTGCTATAACAGCATCCCGCGCTAGTAGAGGGATCTCGTCCCTAGAAATGTGGTTAATCCACCCTTCGCTCTTTGAATCAATCTCATCGCGGAACTTAATACTACTTCCACACAACCGTTCCATACCAGCTTGAATATTTCCAATAAAAATATCTAGCTTCGGATTAGCGTAATCATCCAACTCAGCCCTTATTATCCGTAATTCCTCAGCAAAAAGAGGGAAATTGTCGCTTAACACCGCAGTTTCTAGTGATATCGTGGAGCGCATAAGGGCTTGTTTAAGCAAGAGGGATACATAGCTGACAGCTATGAATTTTGTAGGCTCCAGAACCGTTAACTCGGCAAGTATCTTCTCAACACAATCAACACTGTACTGATCTCTAATATCCCAAGAAAAAAATTCATTTTTCTGTAATTTTGCAAACAACTTTTTCCCATCATCCCAATCACTTATATTCAACATTAACCGTATTCCATCACTAAAATCATGGATTCATTATACGTCGGTTAATCCGACCCCGCAAGTGAAAAGGTATCAATAACTAGCAAAAAAAAAGACATTCCAAAAGGATATGTCTTTGTATGATTAATTTATTTAATAATAAACCAGTACGCTTTAGCTATAAACTGATGAAATGGATCTCGTGTAAAATCCAAACCGTGTTTAGACGCCATACTAACTCCAGAATCAAAAATATATTTCCAAGCAGCCGTATCAATCTCATCAATACGGGTTTCAATATCCGATTCATTATGTTTAATAACGACTAAAGCTAATTTTTTACCGATTTCCGCAGCATCAATAATACGAATATTCGCAAATTGACCTGTAACAGGGTCTATATCAGTCTGATAAGAACCATACGTTCCGCGCATTAATAACTCACTCATATTTACTTCCTTACTATTTAAGCATCTTAGGATGCAGGGTGTATGCGACCATTATAGAACTAACATTAGATAAAGATACCAGACTAACGCTAAAAAAATTATCTAGTTTTCAATGAAAACTTTTGTAATGGTACTAACAATCAAAGGGGTCATTAGCTTCATAAATTTAATTGAAATTTTCATGATCACCCAAGTTACTCTCTATTTTTTCTGCTTTTTAATTGGGAGTGAGTTAATAATAAAATTAAAATGTATTTCCATCATTTCTTTTACTATCGGTTCAATTTTGGCAACCTCAATCAACCTTTTTAATTCATTAACTGATTGTTGACAGTGAGCTAGCTGGAATGCGCTGACCCCATATAAAAAAACAGGTGGACTATTTTTATTACTATCAATAATACTCTCATGTTTTTTCCAGAAATCTGTACTGCTACTAACGGTCATTACTTTTCCCCATATTAACTATTTACTAATAGAGCCATTCAGTTTGATAATCAGTTTTAAAGGTTTCAATTGCATAATTACCAACTCTTACATCTGCTTCTAGGATTAGTTTTAGTCTTGGTTCGACCATATAACCACAAGTAATAGTTATTGACCCCTTTACCGATTCTGCTGGCTTTACCACGGGCTTATTGTTCTTGAAAATGCTATGTACTCCTAAGTTTGCCTGAAACTTTCCATCGTGCTTTTGATATTCTCCTCTAACTCGTACCTTCTCAAATACAACATTACGTTCTCCTGCGTTCGTAGCAACAACATTAATGCAAAAAGAGGAACTACAATCTAAAGGAAGGTTGAGCTTAGTCACATCAGCTACAAGTGTTATGCTTGGTCTGTTTGGCATCACTGTGTTAGTCAAGGTCTCGATGGCTATCTTATTAGTAATTTTCCCTTCTTCAACTCTTTTAATCCTGTACCATGCCGTAATGCATATACCAATAATAGTAATAGCCCCTAGAAAAGCGCCTGTAGGAGACCACATTTCCACAAAATCTTTCATCATTTATCAATTTCCTATTTCAAATTTTTTGATTCAGTCATGTCCGAGAAAATTAATTTACCTCTACGACTACTGCCAATTACAATTTTGTTTTTCGGATCACCGTTTCTATTAAAAACGTACAATGTACCGATTTACTTATTCAATCGCTTTTCTAAACGCTCTAATGCAAGCTTTTTGCGTTCATATAGTTCAGCACTAAACATGCTATCCATTGCTTCAGTTTCGGGCGTACTTAGTGGTCTAGTTTTGCTCCATTTAAGGCAGTTAAGATTGCTTTTTATTGCATTCTTTATTGTTTTTTTAGGCGTTGAAAAATAATCCCCATCTAAAACCTCTTCACCCTCATTACCTAAACAAGACACCACATCTTTACTAATTCCGTAGGTTCCATCTTGAACAATGAACAACTTTACATCGCGTACTTTTCTTATAATGCCTATGTGAGTAGTTTTTTTTAACTTTCTTAATGATGTAACAGACCAAGTACGAAGCTCTGCTTTCATTCGGTTATGATCATCAGTGCCGACATAAACACAATATAGTTTTGACCCTTTAGCACTCACCTGGTTGGTTAACTTTTGCCTCGCGGGGCGTTTAGCTAACCAATCATTATTTCTAGCTAAATTCCATTCAGATTTGTTTTTATAAGGCACAGTGCAAGTATTCCTATCATCGCTAATTAGCTCTTAGCATCAGTTTATCAGCGGCTTTGGCTAAAAAATCAGAGCGATCTTTAAACTCATTATGTATGCCAACAAATCCATCTATTCGTGCAAGCTGTGCTTCTCCTAGCGTGATATTAATTCGCTTCTGTTTTGCTTTTAACGCCTCTAGCGGCACTTCTAAAGCAACCCATTTTGCATAGTCTGGATGGTCAATACTGTAATCATGATAACCCTCATTTAAGCTCTCAATTAAATGACCATCGTTTAGCGCTTCTTCTGCCATTATCAAAATAGCTTCTTTGGCTTTAAAAAAGATTTCCTTCTCTTCATCTGCCGCTGAGAAACAGCCATAACCCAACTTTTCAAACACAGGCACAATAATACCATGCGCTTGTTTATCATCTTCTGACACTTCAATTCCGACCATAAATAACATAACTATTACCTTTTAACTGACTTCAAAAGGGCGGGGTTAAACCCCCGCCATCCGTTTGATACTCTTTAAAGTTCCTATTGGCATTTGTTTTTTCGGGTGAGGAACTGGAAATTTCTTTCCTGTTATAGGTGAGTACCAGATTTGGTGATCACCTTTACCATGCCGAACAAACTCACAACCGTTGTCCCTTAGTAATTTAATTAACTCTTTTGATGTCATGTTCCCCTCAATTGCTTAACTTAAAAACATTATATACACACGCGTGTGTATTGTCAAATATTGTGTGAAAATTAATGGGGATATTTTTTAACTACTAGAGCCATGTGCAGGTTTCTCATAATCAAAATATTAAGATCTCGGTCTGCAACCGAAGCTGCGAGTCGTTAGTCTTATGCAAAAAATTTGCATTGCGGCCAACGACTATTGAGTAAATCAAACTAACCATTCTAAAGCCTGTACTTTAACGACTATAAATTTGTATTTTGGTCACTATCTTTTGGCAAAGTTTCTTTAATGCCCATCAAATAATCCAAAGAGAACAGAAAACCTACTAACAATATGAGTAGTGATAGATAATTATTTAGTTCTGTCATTTGTTTAGTTTTCTACCTTAAATTATGTGGCCGCAAAGTAATTTCCTCACCGTATTCAGATACCAACTTTTGCCGAGCCTCTTGCAAATGTTTAGTCTTTGCGACCTCTAAATTCTTGTGATCCGGATGTTCCGAACCACACCCTTTTATCAATAATGTATAGTCAATTGCATATATCAATGACTCTATTTCTTCTCTTTTCATTGTTGTTTCCTTTATCTGCTATTTAGGATTCTTAAAAAGCCCAATCAGGCGTGAAATCAGGAGCACTATTAACATCGCAACGGGTTAACGTGAACTGGCTTCCATCGTCAAGACGGTATAAAACTCGATCAGAATTGTCCAAGTCTGATTTATTGATCACTGGCTTATCCTCTGCCGTTCTGCGCTCACCAAAAACCACTTTGTTCGCTTGGTTTTTCTCAATAAAAGCAAGCATCTTTTTATTTATCATGCTGATTCCTATATCAATCTAACAGGGTTCTAATTGATTTAGTTTAAGCCACCACTCTTTAAGCCAAGCCTCCGCTTCTTCTTTACTACCGATCTGCAAACTGGCTTCATTGCGAACCGTAATTGCTTCAGTGCCAGAGCCTTTCTTGATACTAGTAAAATCCGTAGTTTGGCATCGGTATTTTTTGTCATCATCGACCCATACTTCAACGTAGCCATTTAGACCTTGAGCCATCGCTAAGGTATGTTTTTCAGCGACTTTAACAATATTGTCAACATCACTCAAAGCTTGTGAATCCCAGTTGAATGAGACAATGTTCACGCAGCCCCCCGCCTCAATTTCATTGATTTCTGGTGGTAGATTTGAAGTTACTTGTTTATTCATGCTGTTTCTTATCACTAAAAAGAAGCACCCACAATCAGGGCAAGGAGGCAGAAACAGGCAAAAAGCAGTCGAGTTTGCCACTTACTCTGTTCAATCAATTGCTGTTCAAACTCCGTCATAAGCCTCCTACTTAATCACATGCGCTGAAGCGCATGAAGGAAATATCAATGCCACATACGACTCCAGCATAGAAAGCTGCTTTAAACTCATACTCATTTCTTTCACCTGTTAATACCATCAAAGAAGATAAAATAGTATCACCAATCAAATGTTGGATTTTTCATGCACATTTGAAATTAAATATAAAACATAACTAAGTTTTCAATGAAAACTAATACTTTGGTTTAGAAACAAACCAAAACAACAACATTAATTTACATAGAGCTTTTGATAAATAGGTTGGACAATACGAGCATCTTCGTATGGAGGAACAAGTTTGAGAGTCACCGTAGTTTCCATATTATTTTAATTTGAAACAGGGATGCAAAATCTCCCTCGTTCCTGTGCAATCACAAGCACGAATGTAGCCATCTGACTCAAACAATTTTGAGCGCCTAGCGGCATCGATGGCAGCCTTTATTCGATTAAGAGGGTGAACTACTTTCCCGCTAGAATTTTCATAGGCCATCAAACCGCAAAAAGCTCGTTCCTTAATTCATTCCAATTTGTTTGTGCTGGTCACTTAAAAACACTGTGACCGGCACAAACAGCCCAATGTCAGAAATCAAAACAAAAAAAAGTCCCTTGCAGGGACTTTTTTGGTTAGTTAATCAAGAGTCATGATACTTAAACTTATGCAGTAAGTTGATCGCATCCATCCCTGTACAGTTCGGTTTATTCATCGCTTGGAAAATGACCCAAGCATATGAAGCATAGCGATCTATACCGTATGCTCTTAACTCTCTTAATCTAAACTCAATTGCCAGAGCCTTAAACTGTAGGCCAAGAACTATAAACTCAGCTTCAGAACAATTTTTCATTTGCTTAACGATTGCTCTCTTTTGCAAACGGTAAAGAGACATTTTTCGTTTCCACTCAAATTTAGTCATATCATTTCCTATCTATTTAAGCATCGAGTGATGCGATTTGTAAGAGACCATAATAATAACGGACGGACAACATAGCAAACCAGCATAACGCTAATAGCGCGTCACCTGGTTTTCACTAAAAACTGAGCTAACAACGTTTTCACTGATAATCTGACAGCAAACGTACAGACAAGAAAAAGCCCCTTTTTGGGGGGCTTTAATGAATCCATCACAATGTTTAATTTTCGATACAACAAGTTTCATTCGTATCATTATTGGTATAAACATGGTTTTTTAGATGCTTTGAAAGAGGAATGCAAAACTCAATATAAATATCACTATTCCCATCCCAATGTTGCTCATATTTCACGGACTTTAAGAACTCTTCAATTGCATTTTCTCGTTTAACTGCATCTATGAATAACATAATGTCATCTTCATCAGACACCCGACCGACAACAACAAACGTTTCTATATTACTGTGAGTCTTTTGATTTAAAACCTCTGCGGCCTTTTGCTTCATAAGCATTTTATCACCACGAACTTTTTCAAATTCATCGCGACTAATGTTTACAAATTTAGCCATACCGCAATCATCAATACAGGGGGTTAGGTTTATGCTTCCATCTGCACAGTTAAGCCAACCAATTGAATTAATGTTTTTTACTGTAATCATAACGATTTCCTTCATTGTGTTTAAGCATCAAAGAGATGCAATTTTTGTTCGGCCATCTTAGCAACAAGGCTAGATAAAACAAACCAGCGTAACGCTAATGGCGCGTTACGCTGGTTTTCATTGGATACTAATGGGAACGGCAGACAAGAAAAAGCCTCCGAATTTGGAGGCTTTTTAATAAAAAATCAATTTAATCATTTGGCAATTTCAAATAAAGATGACGACAAATGAAAAAACCAATTATCAAAATAACAGCGACAGAAATCTGCGAAAAAGACATTTATCATTCCTTATGTGTAAGTGAGCCTATGTTTAAGTATACCTTTGAAAACCCATAGAACACAAGTAAACAAGGCGATTGCAACCAATGCTTCAACATTAGCAAAAGCCACTATTTCATTACAGCGCACTTCATCCATTACAACACACGGCGCATACGCATCTTTAAGTGCAGAGAAAAAAAACTCAACACCCAATGAAAGCAGAGTCGCTATTGTTATCAATTGGCGGCGGTAAAACGTTTTAAATGAATCCTGCCTTTTCCCTCGCTTGATACTGAATTGTTTGTTTGCCAGTTTATTCTTTTTTTTCTTCATTTATTTCCCTTCTATTTATGCATCTTGAGATGCTGATTTTAGTAAGTACATCTTAGCAACAAGGCTAGATTTAAAAAAATAGAGTAACGCTATTAGCGTCATCAGGTAAATGAACACAAAAAAACCGTCACAAGGACGATTTTTGAAGCAATAAAGTTTTCACTGAAAATACTCAAAAAAAAACCCACTTTAAAAGTGAGTTTTTATTACAGTTGGTACTTTTACAGATACTTTTTACCGATGGATTGCCACTCTGCTTCTGCGCGTTCAAACAAATCTTCAATTGCTGACGCACCTAAGCTCATAGAGTCACACAATGAGTCCATATCTTGTTCAGAAATAACAACGTTGGCTCTTATCTCTGATAAAAATCGTGGATACTGAACCAAATTATTGTCTAAGGACTTAATTGGTTTAGCTGATTCTGTAACGCCATAATTACGGGTTATTGAACCAGAACGTGCATAAAATGATACAACAGCTGAACCTAAATCCATATCATAATGCCCATCATGAAAAGACACACCGTTTTCGTTGATACCACCCTTTATTGTCATGTACTTAGCATTCGGGTTTGCAAAAGTGCCGCCTCCCCGTTTTATTAACAATACATTTTGTGATGTATCAACGACTAATCCAAACTTACATGTTGCTTCATCAATAATCTGTTGATTTATTTCGTTATTCATTGGTCTATCCTTAATTTTGCATCAAGGGATGCGGGTTTGAGTTCATGAATCATAAACCTTACATTACCAATCATACAAATTTCATATCGCTAATTGTAAAAAAAACGCCCTAAAAGGGGCGCTTTAAATCAATGAGTATATATACCTTTTTTCTTTAAATGGGTTCTCAAATAAAGTGATATTGACTCTTTTTCTTCGGCTGTAACTGCAACCGTGTTTTGAACCGAAAATGGTACGTTCTCAAAGTCTAGTTGCTCTGCCCAAAAGTTGAAATCGGGAACAGCAGACTCATGATAAACACAATAACAATGAGCATAAAAACCGAGTAACAAATCATATTGCTTTGCTGATATTAACATAGTGAGTACCTTAGATTGAGCATCAAGAGATGCAGTTATTTATACTTTTATATTAAATCACGACATCATTTATACAAGTGAGTACGTGCTTTTTTGTCTTTATAAAGAAAAAACCCCTTGATAAGGGGCTTTTTATTAAAATGAAAATGCTAACTGATCACTGCTTTTTAAAGCTGAGTTTCCTCTTACGTTCACAAATTCTGTAACTGCATTTGAAACCGATTTGTAACTATTCGCATAGCTCAAAATATGATTTTTAATACTATTACAAAGTGCGCGATGCATTGGAACTTCAATTGATTGACCAATCAACTCACTCCCCATCTCGTTTGTAAAAGCAGAAAGGTCAAAGTCATCAACAAACCCCATTAGCTTCATTAATATTTCATTTGAAGGTAGATAATAATTACCCTCAATTTCAATATATAGGGCGTCCTTCGTTTGTCGAGACTGGCTTCGACAAATTGTTGGAGCAGTATCACCCCCCTCTTTTAATAGAGAAATTCTACCTGTTTCCAACCCTTTCTTGACTGACTTTGTATGGCTCACATCTCGCAATTGATCTATATTTGGAAGAATAACATCAGACCATGCATGAGTTGTTTTCGTTATTGGTTGTGGGAATTCAAAGCTCGTATCATTTAATGCTGACGCAAATAAATAACAGCGTTCTCTATTTGTCATACCGTTGAAATCTGGCGCTTTTAGCACTTTTTTATAACAACTGTAGCCAAGTGAATTTAACCCCTTTTCGAATAACTTCGCTTCAACTGAACCGTTAAAATTTTTAACATTTTCAATTAAAAGCGTTGGAACTTTAGATTTTTCAATCAAGTCCAGAGCCTCAAAAATCATATCAAGAGTTGTATCTAGTGAATCGATAGCTTTTAGCCGATCCTTCTTGTTTTTTAAACTTGAAAAATCACTGCAACAAAGCGAAAGATGCAAGAAATTAAATGGTTTTAAAAGAGAGCTTACAGAGTCAATATTGAACAAATATAGATCCTCGTTGAAGACTACTTTTACATTTTTACCATTTAATAATGCAGAGATAGCACCCACATCCGATTTATCATTTAACGTTACAACAACTTCACCTGAATCGTTTACAGATTTTTTGTAATCCCTCGACTCATGTGGGCGATAGTCCAGAGCCATATGATTACTAAAACCCTCCGATTCAAGTGCCGAAATATCGACACCACCAGTACAAGCCGTAAACGTAGCCAATGGTTCGTTAAAATCAAAACGTTTGTTGATAATAGTACGGTTATCAGAATTAGCTTCCACAGGAGGACTACATTTAATATCTTCTAGCTGAACCGGAGCTACGCTACCACTTTTAATTTCAGCTATAAATTTACCAGCTTGGGTTAATCCAAGTTTGTAGCCCAACCGCCTCAACTGAATTGAAAATAAAGTAAACTCATGTGATTGAAATAATTCATCTGAAACATCAACAGTAATCGAGCTAAACTGACTAGCCTTGATTACTCTAATCGCATCAATTACGCCAGAAAAAAGACCGTCTGAGTCCATTTCATTAATATTGATATTTACAGCTTTTGGCTGCAATAGAACTCGCTCTTCATGTGAAAAACAAGGTTCAATCAATATCCCATCACGTTTAAATACGATTCGTACATGAGCAGCATTACCGATCCCGTTTTCAATATCCATCTGATGTCTTAAATCAATAACTGGCTCTACAACACCAGAACGATTTGAGTAACATCGATATGAAACAGTTTTGGTTCCAGTGTCTCCAGGTAATGCCCTTCTAATCCACAGCCCAAAACCTCTGCGTACTTCAATAACAATCTTCGTTCCTACAGGCAAATCAGAAACGATAAGATCTTTAGATGAAATAACTATCTTTCGTTTATCAGACTGAGCCGAAACTGACATAACTTTTAAGCGTTTAGTCAGTGCATCAAGATTGCCGAGCGCTCTTCTTACACTATCAACAACTTTATTTGTTTTACTATTATTAATTTCCATGTGAATATTCCTATGTATGCATCAAGAGATGCGAGTGTTGTAAAACCATAATAAACCAACAAACATCTAATACAAAATGGCCTAACGTAAAAGCGCGTTTTCATTGAAAATAGATAGGAAACAAACCGAGATAATTTCGGGACTTTGAGGTAAAAAAAAGCCTCACAAGGAGGCTGTTTGTGTAGTTCAAAGAACATTCACTTATCGATTAACTTCACCAACAACTCTATACATGGATTCGTTAACAACATAAAGATGTAACATAGATGCTTTAGCCTCATTCATAGCTTTAAACCTACAAGCTGTGTCAGTAGAGTCCCAGCAGTCAGCGGTTCCACCTTCATTAGCTAAATAGCCCAAGTGACCACCAAGGCTACCTTCGGCTCCATAACCATACGTGTCAAACTTACGCGCTGGATTAGCGTCAAAAAATAAATAACTCATACTAGTGTTTCCTTCGTGTTTAAGCATCTTGAGATGCGATTTTGTTACGTCATCATAGCGCAGAAGCGATATATAAAAAATTAGAGCAACGCTAAAAGCACATCAACTGTTTTCAGTGAAAACTAATGAGATTATAACAGGCAAAAAAAAAGCCCCATTGGGCTTTATCTGAATCAATCTTGATTACTCACGTTTGGATGCCACTTTACGAAAGACAGCTTCGACCTGATCATAGGTAACATCATAGACTTCTAGAGCATCTACAGCGTCCTCAATTTCACCAGTATAAAAACACTCGTGATTAGCAAGTTCTTCTTCAATAATTCGATCAATACCTTTTTCCGCAAGCGCTTTTTCTCTACCTTCGCGATGAATAGCAGAAAGGCGTTCAGCAAACTCCTTTGCTTTGGCTTTAGGTACATAATCCCCCGCCCCCAAGACAGTACAATACTCAACACCGGCTTTCTTTTGCTCTTCGAACTGTTCCTTTCCGAAAGCAAAGAAAACACCTAGCTCATTGAATAATTCAGTTTGTTTGTTTTGAATAAAATGACTCATGAAAATTTTCCTTTTGATGTATTTAAGCATCTTGAGATGCGATTTTAGTAACGCCATCTTACCGTAGTCATTCAAAACTTCAATCCAGAACAACACTAAAAGCACTGCAACTTTTTCAATGTGAGAATAAATAAGAAACGTCCAGCCAATAAAAAAGCACTCAAATTGAGTGCCTTTAATTTTCTAGGTAAAATACTTCACTATGATAGTGACCTTTTTATCAACGCCTTAGTTAAAGGTATCTTCCTACACACACCCGAAAAGTAACTTGTTAACCAATAACGATCACCAAAAACAAACAGCACTTTATCGCATGTGTTTCTCGCCCTAGCTGCCGTAGATTCGTCATCTTTAGATCGAACAACAATAACTTCTCCATTTATTTTATCAGCATTCTTTTCGTAAAAAGACAATATTGATTCCGGTACTTCGCAAATCATTAATCTCGCATTATAATCAGCTAATAACTTATTAGGTTTATTAATTAAAATCGTTTGATCTTTTTGTGACAACATAGTCAATTCCTTCTCATGTGTTTAAGCATCTTGAGATGCGGTTTAGTTGTTATCATCGTAACGCTATAAACTAAATAAAACAAACCAGCGTAACGCTAATAGCGCGTCACCTGGTTTCAATGAAAATAAATAGGAAACGGATTTGCAAAAAAAAACCCCAGTAATTGGGGTTTTAAGAGAAGGTTAATCAAACAACCTTTTTAGACGGTTCCAAGCAAGCAATAAAATGATACTGCTTATCAACATCCTTGAAATTGGTTGAATCAATCAGTGCTGCATCGTCCCTTACAGTCATAAACTGATTAGCTTGATTCACATCTGTAAAAATTCCCGCAATCTGAAAAAATTTACCGTCATAAGTTTTCATGTAAAAATCGCTGTAAGGTTTACTTTCACAGGATTTATTTTGCAACTTAATTAAGCAATCCCCTTCATAACGGTGCGCCATAGCTTGAACGCTATTTATATTGGGGAAATGAGCAACGCAAACTAGCTGTTTTTTATCCATCAACGTTTTATGGCCTTGATCGTTAAAAACCAAGTGGGTAATTTGATGAAATTTAGACATAGAACATACATATAAGCGATGTTCGTTCTCAGTAGATAATTGTATATAGTCCATAGTGGTTTCCCTGTCATGTATTTAAGCATCTTGAGATGCGATTTTGATTCACACATTATAGGGTATCGGCTAAATGAAGCAAACCAGAGTAGCGCTAAAAAACGAAACAAAAAAAGCCTCAATATTTAAAGAGGCGTTTATTAATCAATAAGAATACACTTCAAAGTCGTTAAAATAAAAAACTTAGTAACGCTTTTACCTAAAAAAACCTGCCGAAGCAGGTTTGAATTTAAGTTAAGTTAAAATGTACGTTCCTGTTTTTGTATTAATTTCAAGCTCATCACGGTTCCAATAGAAGCAAGTAATGAGTGTGTGATCTGAATTATATGACCAATGATCAAAATCTGCACCATCATGCTCACTAGGTACGATAAACTCTTTACTGTTAAACCAATCTCTAACTACCGCCATAAACTTAAGCCCCGTAATTAAAGATGTACTCTGGATTAACAACAACTTTCGCAACACCATCAATAATTGCACCGATGACAGTTCGCTTGTTATCATCGCTTTCAATCAAAGATCCTTTTCCTAATTCACGTTCTTGTTCATAGCCTTCGGGATCATCACGAGTAAAACCAACCAGTTCAATTTCATAACCACCTAGATCGATAAATGAAATTGTCCACACAGAATCGATCAAGCGCATTGTAACCTTAATAACATTTTTCATATAAAATCCTTATTTAAGCATCAAGAGATGCAAAATTGTAAATTCTATTCTAACAACTTACATCCTCAAGCTTCAAATTGAATAATTCTAATAGCAAATGTATCCCGTAACCGAAAATATTTTGAATAAAAAAGCCCCATATAAGGCGATACAAAAAATACAGATTAGAAGTAAATAAGGATGCGATTAATTTTGGCAATAATACCAAACATGCTATTTCGAGTTTTCAGTGAAAACCTAAAACTAAGATGCCTAGGTATTACACTAAACCTTTCACATTAAAATTTGAGGCTTAAGCTTTTGATTATTGTGCCAAAAAAGACAAAAAACAACAAGAAAATAGACCATGATTTATTACGTTTTTTTTCTTCCTCACGATAATCTGTCTCTGCATCATTCGACCAAAGCTGACCCACATCATCCGATCTACTCCCCCATTCTAACCATTTTTTTTTCTTTTCTGAGGTAATATATGTGCAATATATGCACCAAATAAAATAAATAAATAAACACAGTAATAATGCTAAATTATAAAAACCTGTAGTCAAATGCTCCATAGAACCTCTTTATATTCTTATTTGTGTACGATCATAAGCTATTTAAGTTGCCAACTAGATTAAATCGGGATTTTCAGGGATCGTTATGTGTGAAACTTCACAAACAACATCCTCTAAAAACTTAATGTTTCTAGACCAAGCTTCATCGACAGAAATGACTCCCGAATCTATATCATCTTGGAATAATGGCTCAAATCCACTAATTCGTTCATATTCAACAAATGCTACACGCCACCCTTTACTGATTTTTTTTGCATAAATAGCCATTTCAGTTTCCTTAATTCACTTTTTTAAAAATACTCGCTCAAATTATCCAACTTTTTTAGCTGAACTAAGAGCTGACTCTTCATATCAAAATCGTTTGCGTTCCCTAGTCGAACATAAGTATAAGATGGTAAACCGCGACCGCTACAATCTGCTTCAAGCAATACAGGATTTTCAATTAGTAACTTTTCAGCTAACCCAAAGACCTTAAGGTCACGTTCATTAACTTGTGCAATTGTTGGGTTTTCTGGCAATAAATTAAAACTTCTTTTTTGCTCAAGAAAGTGAATAATTAAGTCATTTTTTTTCTGGTTCACTGTTCAAATTTCCTACTATATTATTCTACGTGTTTAGAAAAAGCTTCATCGACAAATGGTGGTATCTGAACGGTGTCAACGTCTTGTTTACTATCACTTACCACAGCAATAAGCATCGCCTGATGACCGATCTTCAAACCATCATGACCATATTGCTGACGCATTCTAGTTAACAGCCTGATATATCTCTCACGTTTCTTACCTGAATAAAACTTGAAACCTGCTTCAATTACTTTTTGGTCTGCGGGTTCAAACTGCCTTTTGATGATTTCTTTGGCATGTTTTGAACCCATTGCTTTAAAGTAAAATTTAGCCGCGAGAAATAATAATGCAATTGACAAAATAAATGCTATGAATGGGTATTCTTTTAATATTTCCAATTTGATTATCCTTCGAGCTTTGACAGTAAAACGCCCTCAATTTCAATACAATTATCTTGCTGACAAATGTAATGTTTAGTACGTTTATGAGCAAAAATGGGCGAGGTATACGTTTCAGTTTTTAGACTAAGACGCTTGTCGTAAAGTAGTGAAATTGGTGAGTCAACAACAAACGTACCTTTTTCAGTCAATATCTCTGTTAATCCTGAGACTGTATGAGTCGCTTTAAAAGGCACACCTAAAAGAAATTCGGCCTCTGACTTATCCGATCCAATGATCTCATAACTAAAAAGCCCAAAAATCATCATCAGCAAAAAAAAAGTTAACTTTCCCGCTTTCGTGTCTATGATCCATATCTCTGTGTTATTCGACATGTTTACATCCTCTATGGACAATTAAGGAATTAACACACTCATCGAAGCTTTTGCCACTATCAAATAGCCAACCAGCAAGTGCAATTAACTCTGAACGCTTATAGTTTGATGGTTTGAATTCAAATCGTTCAAGGCATGGATAATAATCATCAGTAATGGGGTTGGTTCTTAATGCCGAACCCAACTCTTGCAATACTTCACCAATTTGTTCACATTTAGATTCGATTGATAATTTTTTATCAACTATTCTATTACCAATGCTATGAATTAACTCCCCTGTTTCGAAAGACATATTAATTTCTTCAATGCTGCTTGCCATGTTCAGTTTCCCATATCAAGATTGTTCTAGTTTTGCTGCCATAGCTCGCAATTTAGCAGCAGTTTTTTTGTTCTCAGTACCGAGCATTTCGATTTCATCTTCGCTTAGCTCGATATCTTCTGTTGTAACCCCTGAACTGACATAATCTTCAATCATGCTAGCGGCTGTCGTGAGAGATATGATGCGGATCTCACGCCTTTTATCGCTTAAAGCCATAATGGGCAAGCCCCCCATTACATTGATTTGTTGTTACTCGACTCGGAATTATCCCATTCTTCCGCTAGATGTTGCTTATAATCAAGCTGATTAATTAGTGAATTCATTATATGTTTGAAGTCATTTACTACTTGTTCCGGCCTTTTAGATTTTATATCTTCGTTCGCGTAGACAGCCCACTTGTTTTTTTCAAACTTAGCAACTAGCCCCGCATGAGCATCTATACCTAGATGCCCTATACGAAAATTAGCCATATAACTTACACTTGTAGTTTCTAAATTACTCTCTACCTCGCTAAAGCAAGGCATAAAACCATTAAATTCACATATATCAAAATCCAGTGAATCTATCCCTAATAGCAATAACTGCTCACTATGATCGTTTACTATTTTAGATAATGATTTAATCTCTATTTTTTTAACGAAATAAATGTCCGTATAAAAAACAGTTACGAAGAAAAATATAACTACCAAAAAACCAAGTAACTTATTCATAATATTAACCCTACTTTAAAATCTGAAACTTTCATGCTGTTTCCCATCTCATTTAAATGTTATTTCTAGATAGGCTCACAAGGCAATTTACCAGAATCTATTGCGTTCGCGATCCCGTAATTGCCATCTGCAACATCAAAATATTAAGATCTCGGTCTGCAACCGAACCTGCAAGTCACCAACCTTGTGCAAAGAATTTGCTCTACGGCCAACGGCTAGAAAACACAATCTTCTTTATCAAGTAGACCAATATTCAAAAATTTACTGAGAACATCATCTGACTCAATATCAGCTAGTTCATTAATGTCTAACCAAATAGACAACAATGATAATCCAGTTTCAGGGTTCCCCATTACTAGAGAAATACAACTTTGATTATCCTTAGATGATAGCTCGTTAAACGAGTCAATATTACCGCCAACAACGAACCATTCATGAGGACACTGAGAGATCATATCGCCATGTTTTATACAAAAGTCGTCTTCTCTTTGGGTTATAGAAACTTCGCCTCCATTATGCGTCTTAATAATCCAATGTTTCCGTTTTAATAGCTCTGTGATTTGCATGCTGTTTCCTTTATCGAGTATGGCTCACTTTCATACAACTATAATAGACTGTTTAACAGTCTTACTCAAGTGTTTTATACCACTTCTTTAAATTAACTAATTTCACTATTTTATCATCAGACTTTATACCGTAGGCCGAACCATTTTTAACTAATGAAGTGCCAGGTAATTGGCCTGCTTCTAATTTTTTTAACTGCTCTTGAACAGTACCCTTTGGCATACCAGTTGCCACTACCAATTGATTAAGCGTAATAGGCTCTAATTCCGCTATTACTGCAACAACAGATAATGTTCTTCTTATATCGCCTTTACCAAATATGTTAGTCATCCACACTCTTTATTGGTTTGTTTATCAATCCACCTTACCATACAAAAAAAGAGCCTTAATAGCTCTTTTTTTTGTTCATTAACCACTTGAATCTGCTACTTCAAAATCTGTTATTTTAGCCATGCGTTATCCTATACGCTTTGCTTACTCACTTACTTTTGCAAGTAAAGTGAGATCTACCGCCCCCTCATTATTAACATCATACAATATCACAGTGTCTTCTATCACCTCATAAGGCATCTTATAAAGCGGAAACGGAGCACCATCACCAACAACATTAGTAAAAGAAATAAACCCATCATCTAGCTGATAGTCGGCTTTACTCGAAATAGTTGCATCAACTGGTAAAAATAAATACACTTTTCCCAAAATTTGTCCATTATAGACCACTTGACCGTTTTCAAAATGATAAGAGCTTTCTATCGTAATATTGCCCAATACACCGTATCGACTCGAACTTACCTTATTAGAATAAGTACCCGTTTGTATTTCAACGCTATTAGGTCTATGCCAATTAGCGTTATATTGTTCAACAGCACTATTACTTGCATAGCGTTCTTTTGCTACCTGTTTTACGTCAACGCAACCTGTAACGAGACAGGCAATACCGATTAGTATCACAAATTGTTTCATGCTTATTCCTATATCAATCTAAAGCAGGTAACTACAACACCTTAGCTACCCTGCCGTGGATAGAGAATGTGTTTGGTTCAAGTCTAAAGCGTTCTTCATCCATATATACATAGGTAAACCCGTCAGGCATCAAAGTCATTTTAGCCAATATAATAGCTTGATTGTTTACCGAATAGAGGTAGTCTGCGACTTCAGTAACCTTGTTAACCGACACATCAATTATTTCATGAGTGTTAGTCAGATATATGAAATCTTGTCCATTTATTCTTTTCAGTCTGAGCAACATTTCTCCATCATCCACTAGAGCACCATTAGTTAAATATTTTACTGGTACTTTGATTTTTTCTTTTTGGCTAAATTCTTTATGTAGAGTTATACCCAATAAACTACTTTTACCAAGGTCTATTCCGGCTATATATTCTTGTTCGCCAAAAAGCAAATAAGGTATAGATAAGTTTGTAAACAAGTGGATTCTAATAATTATTTCAAAAGGAACAGAATCTCTCGTCATCCAAGTGGACATTGTGCCAGTGCTAACATTTAAAAGTTCACATAATTCTTGGCTAGTAATATTACCAAGAGCCAAGCGCAGCCTAGGCATGAGAAGCTTGCCGCCATTATATTCAGGCAATTGCCCTAGGTAGTGATGAAGAACTTCATTGCCTTTTGAGTTTGCACGAAATCGCTCAATGCTACGTTCATAATTTTGTGTGTTGTTTTTCATATTTAACAATTCTTCCGTTGGTATGTAACTGACTCAAACACAATACAACAGAGTCAAATGAATGTAAATACATTCATTTGACTTAAATTAAGCTCATATGAGTTTTCAATATTATTGATTCAGGGAATGCTTTGTACAACTCTTTTATCAAACATGATGTTTCTTATCACTCTGAAATTATACGATTAATGGTTCTTCGCAAAAGGGACATTCACCCAGCGAAAGCATTCTCGTTCTTGAAAAGCTCCAGCTCTCTACAAGCGATATATCCTCTCCCGACAACTCATGATAACCAGCACTTTCAACCTTTCCAGTAATGTCATAGCAAGAGTGATTTAGTAGAGTAACAACGTGATCTCTCTCTTCATTAATCAGGGCAGTGGCATCAGGAAACAGAGAGGCCAGAAACTGGTAAAACTTGTAGCACCCGCCTTCAAGGAAAATGGTTTCGATATATCGATCCGTCGAGCGCAAAGAGTCAATTAAGCCATTGATTTCCATGAGCGAATCCCCTCTATTAAGATTTCTAATAACTTATATAAAAAAATCATCGCTACGTCTATACGAAAAACGCGATAATGAATGCTTTTTAAAAAAAGCCGCACATCATTGGTTTTCCAGAAAAAGATATAAAGAGTACATGTTCAACTTCCTACTTTGAATCTTTTCCAGAACCCATAACACCTTCGGTACTTCCATGCGAAAAATTGTGAACAGCCTTATTATAAACAGTTCCATGACCAAGAATTGCCGTCTTGAGCCAGTATATCAATGGCTCTAGCACTAAAATCGATATCGCTTTTGCTGCTAGAATTGCAAAAAAAATAACGCTAAATAAAGTTACTTCATTCATAAATCAAATACTTCCTATTGAAAAGATGTAACCATCAACATTAAAAAAATCCTAATGATTTAGTGAGGTTCTATTTCCGAATTTTCATTTTAAATTGTATCAACAATCGTAGGGATTATTTGTTATTAATGTTTAAATTCATCTTTGGTAGAAGTGTTAAAGGATTCAAATAATCATCGGCATAATAATAGGTTTGATAGTACTGCCTATTTACGCCAATCCGCCAATTACTCTTCCCTTTAAACAAAGAAGATTTTCCCATATCATTTTAATTTGAAACAAGGATGCAAAATCTCCCTCGTTCCAATGCTATCACAAGCGCGAATGTAGCCATCTGACTCGAATAATTTTGAGCGCTTAGCTGCATCAATGACGGCCTTTATTCGATTGAGAGGGTGAACAACTTTACCGCCAGAATTTTCATAGGCCATCAAACATAGATCAGGATCACCCGCCCACACACAATCGGAGTTTTGCTTAATCATCTCTCGCTTTAAGCACTCTGCAATCCTAGCCATGCTAAATCCTACATGGTTATTTCTAATTTATTTTTAGTGAACTACGTTTAGTTTCGGTTTTAACTGGGCGAGAACCACGAACAGTCTCACTAGATTCAGCTTTTATTGGCTGCTCATGAACTGGACATACAGGGTCACTTTCACAAGCGCTTTTCCAGCTATCATTGTAGTATGAACAACCACACTTATAGATAACTACAAGCCGCGCATAATGTGGGAGCCTATATGATTCATCAATCATCAGTTTTTTTTTCATGCTAATTCCTATCTTCGATGGTTTCGTTTTCCATGAGCATAAATTGCTTCATACTTGGGGTAAAAATGACCTTTACAGTTTTTTTACCAAATTTGCATTTTGCTTTTAAATATTTCACTTCTCGAACTTTCAAACGAAGTTGCTCATACTTCTCTAGCCGTTCTTGACCACCACGTAGCTTATCCATGCTGTTTCATCCATCATTAACTATCTATAGAAAAGAGCATTTCTGCTGCAGGCTTGAAAGCCACGAAGTAAGCAAAACTACCTAAGCAAAAACCTATGAGAGATCCTAACCAGGCATTATCACTACCGAGTGTATCGGAAAAGACAAATCCACCAATTAGCGATGCTGCTATATACAAGATTAACAATATCCCCTTAACCATACTTCCCCCATCGTCGTTTATAGTTGAAATCCAGCTACCGAAAAGGCTTTATTTGTCTCAATCAAACTTCATCTTTCACCCAGTTTAAAATTCCGATTAGAAAGAGAACGACCATAGCAGCAAAACTCACCCAAAAAAGTTCATGATTTACTTCTGTTGTCGCAAAGTCAGTCAAAATTGGTAACCCGCATATTGATGCTAATACCATTAAAGTTGTCGATCTATTCATGTTGTTTCCCATATCGTAGATTATGACTTAGCAGCCGCTTCTATTGCTCTTTTCAGAGCATTTTCAACCGCTTCATTATGTGTATATCCATCATCTTGAGCACCATCTACCCAAGCCTGAAAATAGGGTTTACCTTCATTATTTTCTGATAGATTTTCAACTTTTAATTCTCTACCGTGAATAGAAATAATGTTGCCATTTCTATCGTGTCCAAACGCCCCAAACTTACGAGATGCTGACATAAAATCACTTAGCTCTTTACGTATTCCAGTAGTCATCACTGTGTACCTCATATCAGTTTAGTAGCTCAGCGGTTAGGATTGACCTTGGGTGCAATAAATGCGGCTTCTTACTTTTACTGCACTTAACGCGCAGAAACTCTTGCCATTCTGCGATTACAGAGTCGGGTGGAGTCTCACCATCGAACAAACTGTTATCTTTATTAGCTGGCTCAAGAATAGTTTTTACATACTCTTTACCTGGGATTATTTCGCCATCTGGCGCTTCCCAATCTTTGGTTAGAATTTTATATATTAACCCAACTTTAAAATCTGAAACTTTCATGCTGTTTCCTATCGTTACTAAAGGTCATTAATAGTCAATTTTGAATAGTATTTTTGTCTATCAATACGTATAGCCATCCCAGCCAAAAACAAAGCGATTGAAACTGAAACTAATGCAATAACACCATATAATCCATGCAAAATTGGATGGTCTATAAATGCGACTAATAATGGTATTAAGACAAGCACCAGCGCGGCTATCTTAAATTTTTTTGTTAATTTCATCCAATTTCCTACATTTCTGTTTAAGTAAATGAACGACCCAAAGGCATTGTATTTGAGGGTTCCAGTAAACGCTTTACTTCGTCATCAGTTGCTTTTCTCACGGTCATACCTGGTATCTTTGAAAAGCGCTCTATCATTAGATCATCATCACCTTTTGGGTCTAAAATCACGCTTTTTTTTTCACCGTTTTCAATGTAAATCGCCATGCTGTTTCCTTTATGCGAAGTTGAGCTTTTATGCCTTCTGCGACCAGTGCCAAATGCTTGCTTTAACTAAAAGCGGGTCAGCGCTAATATGCTTACCCTTTACTTTTTGAGTTTTAACCCTTTGGCTTAAAAAGCTGCCAAGGATCTCCTTGAACTTCTGTCTTATCTTGTTTCTTCGCATATTGAAATGCTTTTCTAAACAATGGAATTTCTACTAAGACTAAGGCAATGAAAATAGAAAAAACCACATTGTTGATGCCTACATAATAACTTTGCATCAATGCAGCCATGATGAGTAAGCCAGTTCCAACAAAAAAGGTTAACATTACGAGCAAAATTGCTGGAGTCTCTGGATACATTCTATGTTTTAAATCATCTAGATACATCATTTACCCTACCCCCCTACCGATGACTTCCTCTACTTCGTATGATGTACGAATACTTTTTATTTTGTTGTATGTGTAGTCAGTCATTATCGATTTCCTTTATGCCGCTTTTACTTTTACGGTTTCAACGTCCATCGACAATAGACCATTGCTAAATATCGGCTTAAATCGATAACCGATGCGATACAAGCAGTTCATCAGCTTATCGATGCTAAATTTTTCAATGCGGCCATTTACCAGATCACTAACTCGTGGTTGAGTTAATCCCATCTGCTCCGCAGCTTCAGCCTGTGACCATTTCTTTGCATTGATGATGTCACGCACTGCAATCATTAAATCTGAGCGTGTTTGTAGGTCTGAGGCTTCTGAACCTTCCTCAGCCACGGCTTCAAAGATGTTGTCAAATTCTAGAGACATAATCATTTACCTAATTGTTTAACATATAAACACAATATATCAATAGTGATATATATACAAGCACTGATATAAATTACTTATTAATCTCTGCCATCATTAACTGATAACGCGCTTTGGCAGTTTTCATGGCCTGACGGTCAACCCCGTTCGTGGTCTTAGTAAATGAATGAAGTATGTATATGACCCCTTCAAACTTAGCCACATAGATAGTCCGATATGCAGGTCTTCCATTTTCAATAAGCTCAATAGCGCCTTTACCAATAGAGTCCTGAATTGGCTTATATTGCGAGAAAGGCACTTTGTTTTGGGCTATTGCGTTTAAATCGTTACCAAAACGCTTCTGCACTTTATCTGGCAGTGCTTTGAATTCTTTTAGCGATTGTTTATTAATAAACTTGAATTTTTTCATAATTTAAACCGCCTCATTTTCCTTAAGGACTCTAGCCTTTTTTGCTTTCTAATTCCGCGCTCAACAAACCATTCTGTTATCGGGCTATATTGCTCTAAATCTGCTGCTAAATAGGTTTTTACAGTAGTGTCGGACATTCCCCCAATGATAATTAAATCATTTACAGATAAACCAGATCTGTACCCTTCTATTACAAAGCTCTTAATAAATGAGCTTCTATCAACACCGCAATCGTTTAACCCTGCTTTTACGATTAGAGAGTCGATTAATTTATTCATCGAAATGGGGAGCAACTTTTTACTTCCATCAATTTTTTTACCACGATGCTGTAGTCCAAATTCTCTATATAGATCATTGACGAAAAGCGGTAAATTGGGATTCAAACCAAGATACGATTGACTTGGGTGAGTGTTAACACCTCTGACGATTAACCACTCCAGATAACACTCTATGGCATTTTTTACTTCTTCATTGCTTAGAGGTATAGGCCGTTCATTTCCGTCAAAAGATATTGTCTCAGGCATTATGAATAACTCATTAAGAAAACCCGTTGAAGATATCAGCAGTTGGTTAGTGATAAGGCATAACTCAATAGGTCTTATCCCGCAGTAATTCATTAGAACTAACGCAAGCTTGTTACGCTCTCTAAACTCTGATTTACGACCGCAGTTCTTACCGATCAAATCGTCCCAAAATT
Organism: Cocleimonas sp.; assembly: GCA_036960615.1. Taxonomy (GTDB): domain Bacteria; phylum Pseudomonadota; class Gammaproteobacteria; order Thiotrichales; family Thiotrichaceae; genus Cocleimonas. The sequence goes on from JBALXO010000002.1 coordinate 64,422, forward strand.
CACTATTGCTTATTGGTCTACCTTTCAATGTAAGCGCACCACTATTATGATTGGTGCGCTTATAGTGTCAGCTAAATGGATACAAGACAAGGTGAAGCACTAAAAGCCCTTAGCACTAAAGGTTTAGGCTTCGCAGATAGGAAACGTCAGATAGAAAAAAACGCCCAAAGACGGTTTTACACAGAGCCATAAATTAAAACTAACGATTACTAGATACAAAAAAGCCGACAATTCGAAATTGTCGGCTTTGCCTTTTTGCAAAAAATATCTTCGGGTTAACAATACGAAAGCCAAATCAGGTTTTGACTTCTGAAAGTGTTAATGCTCGCTTTAACGCGCTAACACCTGATGTGCGCAAAAAAAGCCATCCGAAGATGATATTGAGCGAGTTTGTATTGTTATGGAGACTCCCCAAGTGATGCGGCTTTGTTAAGCGCTTCCATCAAGTTCTGTTTCTATACAGCAAACCCTCGAATCCCCTGTTGGGGGGATATTTTTTTCAACCAAGCAACTATCCAACATCTTAAAGAACTATTCAAGTGACCTCAACGCTATTAGCAATAGATCGCGCAAAACTGGTTTTCAATGAAAATAGAGCAAGCAAGAGGACGCTAAACAGCGTTTTCAATGAAAACCTCACAGGAAACGAACAGGCATAAAAAAACCGCTTAAAAGCGGCTTTTATTTAATGTTCGTTTTAACGATTAATATAGTTAAAGTAGAAGTGATAAAGATCACGATCTTTTTCTTTGTCTAATTTAATGTTAAAACCATAATATGCATTGCCAGTGAATTCAAATATCTGACCAATTATATCCTCCCATCCATTTTTAACAGCAGCAGGTGAACGAATACCAATAACTTTTATCATGTGTTTAGTGGTTATAGACCAAAGGCAACTATTGAAATCAATAGTTAAATCAGTTGGCAACCCATAACTTACATGCGCGACAACGTATACTTTTTGTGCATACTTAAAACGATGAATACCATTACTAAAATCTATCACTTCGATAGAACTTACTTCACTATCTATATCTGTGTTTATTCCAAGATGGATAGCTAAGGCTTCTAGTTCATTATTAATAGGTGATATATCAAACGCTGTTTTCATACTGGTTTCCTTTATTTATCGATTTAAGCATCGAGGGATGCGATTTGTGTCAGGCAATCTTAACAATATTGCTTGATTAAAAAAACCAGAGTAACGCTATTAGTCTTGTTAAATTTTCACTGAAAACTAATAGGATACGCAAATGTGGAAAACAGGCAGAAAAAAAGCCTCACAAGGGAGGCTTTAACAAGATTAATGAACTTGATTAGCTTTAAGAACATCCTCACATATTTTATTAAAACGTTCAGGGTGAAGAGTTGGTGAAACGTAGTCGTTAGTTTCTATGCTTGACCAAATTAATTGTTCTATCGTCAAATATAACATTAAGAGAGTTTGCTAAACATTCTGCAATTTCTCTTATCTGACTAAGTGAATAATCTTTTGGGTACAGTATTTTGATGTGCTGATTCCCTTCACTATGGAAAGAACCATGATCAGAAATGGCACGAATAGCATACCCTGTAACATCTTCAATTTTTGGGTTGTAACCTATCAAAGCGTTAGGTATCAACCTAATTGCAACCATTTTAGTTGTATCAATGTAACTCGGTAAATCCATGTTCAACATACTGGTTTCCTTCATTGTATTTAAGTATCAAGGGATACGATTTGTGTGCGGCCATTTTAGCAACAAGGCTAAATAAAACAAACCAGCGTAACGCTAATAGTCTTGGTAAATTTTCACTGAAACCTAATAGGATGCGTTCAAGCAATAAAAAACCCGCTAGTAGCGGGTTTAGGTTTAGCTATGAAAGATTTTAGTAAGTTAGCGCCCAATTGCTTTAAAGCGTTCATCCATGATCTTGTTATAAGCATCGTACTCAGAGTGTCCAATAAACAAAGGACGCATATAGTCTTTTGGAATTGATTCATCATTAATATCATAAGCCTGATCGCCTAAACGGGCAGTTTTAAGCACTTTAAGGTAATTTTTTGGAAAGCATGAAACATTTGTATTGCCAACAAAAATTTCATCTTTCTTACCTTGAGATTCACATTTGTTGTTATAAATCGATACGATAGCCATATATGGTTTCCTTCATTGTATTTAAGTATCAAGAGATACGATTTGTGTCCGGCCATCTTAGCAACAAGGCTAAATAAAACAAACCAGCGTAACGCTAAAAGCTCGTTCCTTAATTCATTCCAATATGTTTGTGCTGGTCACTTAAAAACACTGTGACCGGCACAAACAACCTCAGCTTTTTAATTTTACAAACCAGCGTAACGCCAATGGCGCGTTACCTGGTTTTCATTGAATTCTAATAGGATACGTTCAGGCAATAAAAAAGGCCGCGAGTGCGACCTTTAATCATAAGTATGAAAGTGAGACTAACAATGCTTTTCAGCTTCTTGTCTGTTTTCGTATGTTTCCATCATTACCGCTGTACAGTTACGAAGCTCCACCAAATACCAAAGCCGATCTTTTAATATCAAGACTCGACTTACAGAACCTATAGTCGTGACTTTCATTATCAGGAGATCAACTTCAATATCAGTATTGCAGAAGCACCGATGATGCAAAGCAAGTAGCATATTTTGCATATCGATCATCTCTTCAAACCATAATGTTTCTTTCGATAATAGATAATCCCAATGTGACTCTTGTTCCATATCAAAGATTCTAAATGGGGCAGGGTTAGCATTGGGATAACTAGGGGTTTTATCCATCAATATTTGCGAATGCATGTAGTTTCCTTTATTTATCTGTTTAAGCATCGAGGGATGCTATTTGTGTCCGGCAATCTTAGCAATAAGGCTAGATTAAAAAAAACACTAAAATGCTATTTTGGCAAAAGGTTTTTCCTGTGTGGTAACTCACAGTCGAGAATATAAACGACTAAATTTAATATAAACGCACAATAAAGCTGCTGTTTATCAGTTTTCAGTGAAAACTCTAAATCGATAAAAAGCAAAAGGCCTAGCGGTTAAGCTAGGCCTTTTGCTTCTCTCTTTTCAGATATAAAAAAGCTTTCCAGCTTTTTCCGTAACTAAAAAGTTACGAGTACATTTATGGGTGATATGTTATTTACCCAGCTCCAATATGTGTTTTGATGTATCCGACAACAAAAACACATAATAAGGAAGGAACTGAGTAAGAGTATCAGAATAGCTATCTACCTGTAAAACTAGTAATGACTTACTTTCCCATCATTTTACCTTTAATAGGCGAAAGCCCTTTTGATGCGATGTTTTGAACGCCTTTGGCACCTTTGTTTGCAATTGACCCCATCTTATCCCCACCAATAGGATCTAATTGAGCAATACGAACGCCAGCAACAGTAAATACTGCCCCCATCATTGTCACGACACCCACATATGCAACGGCTATCATCGTTTCAAGCATTAAAATTGACATAACTTGAGTGCTTGCAACTAACATGCTAACTAAATGATCATCTAGCCACTTAATCATTCTAAAATAAGGTATCCAAAGAAAGAAACCACAATACATTAATGTTAAACCGAGCAAAGGCTCAATCTCATAACGACTAACTATCATTCCCAAAGGAAGCATGGCTGTTATTATTAAAATCAGCATTGACGTTGCAGCAGGCATCGCTTTTAACAATGCTAAATTCCCTGAAAAATCACTAACGGCACTGGTTAGTAGACCAAAACTAAGCATCTGATCTAGAACCTTACTAACACCTTCACTACTTTCAGCGGTTGTGTTCTGCGAACCAAGTAAGGCCTGTGCCCCCATATGTTTAGCTTGGATTTTTCTAGCTTCCACGGCGGCAGCTCCCTGACCCAATAACTGCATTCGCAGTATTCCAGTTAGTACAGCCTGTTGACTATTACCCTCGCCAAAATCACAATTAGCCACACCACCACTATCATACTCTCCGGCTCCAAAACTTGCGATCCCATACAGAGTAGCAAAAATACCACACTTCGAAGGGTCAGTTAATTCGTAGTAATCAAATAAACGATCTTCCAGCCCTAATTTTCGTGTTCTTGTTGATGTCGGAGAATCCTTTACAAGCGTAGTATCATCCCACCAATCTAAACAAAGAGGGTATCCATGATGTGGAGGGGTGCCACTAGGATTTGAGCTATTAGGAGCCGTTTTTGGATCGTATCCTTTCTCATCAGAAACGTTACCAAATCCCCAAACAGCCTTAGACGTCCTAATTGACCCATAAAAAGACTCTGTTTGATAAAATGGATAATTTGGCAGCATAGACGCTTCAGTTAACGGAGTATTGCCCTTTATTTTTCGTTCTATCTGATTAGCTCTAAGAGTGCATTGAGCCATAAAAATAGATAGATCTTCTGCAAGAATAGGGTCTCTAATAAAATGAGTTTCCAACTCACTCGCATACGCCCTCATTCCATTATCACAGGGAATTTTTGACGTAATTAGGCTCCCAACAGCAAGTGACATTTGACGCCAAAAATGCCACCAAATAGGAACTTTGACAACATTACCCCCCATTCTAATTTCTGAACTCACTCTAGCTAAAGAATTCATTTCTGACCTTAGTTCGAAATCCTCTCCGAGTTCGATTGCTTCAGTAATGGTTGTTTCAATCATAACCGATGGACTGAAGGTTAAAGCATCGCCCATGACTTCCGCTGCTCTTGAAGCCCCTGAAACAAAGGTTTCTGGTGTTTTGTCGCACGTTCTTAATTGCATTCTAACGGCGACATCACTAACATTCAAAGAAGGAATGGCAGCAAATAACATAACCATAGTCATAACAGTTAACTTTATATACAGTCGCCCAACTTGTTGATGAGGCGCATCAGTCATGCCATCCCCTTCATAATTTTCTCTTAAGGCAGCAACCACAGCTATTAAAAAAGGGAAAAAAGTTAGTCCACACGCATGAAGAGAATCCCAAACAATTTGATAAAAATATGCCCCGACGAGACCCGTCATTGAGTCCATATGAGAAAAACCCATGACAGTTACATCTAACCAATTATTCATAATGACCTCACACAACACTTAAAATAACAAGCAAACCCAAGCCTAAGAAACAAATATTGTTTCTAGCGTTACGCAAAGCTTTGTGTGCTTTTGGGTTTGATGGTAGAACAATAATTTTTTCCCAATTCCACCAAATAAGGCCAAGAATAAACAACTGTATGAAAGAACTAATATGCTTAGCGGTTTTTACTGTTTGTAACAAACTACCTACACTTCCACCGCCAACAACCCAACTATAAAAAATCCCGACCAGTGCATATAGAAAGACTATAAATAGTCCCGATAAAATAACTTTTTTCAGCGTAAAAAAACGCTTTGGCTTAGAGTTATTTATCATAAAGCTTCCTTACGGTTATAATAATCACTCTTTAAAATAGTCGGGATAGTATTTTGATTAAGGAACTTTCTCAATTCCATTTCTTCTTTTACAATCTTCACTTCTTCAAACAAAGCCTTCATCCAATAATCAACATTATTTTTAACAGGTTCAATTTGAGAAATCTCATTTGTCATACTTGAGCTATACAATAATCTTCGCATTTCTAATGCTTTTAATAGTTCACGTTGAGTTGCCATGTCTACAGCTAAACGCTTAATATACATATTTGAATCAGCAGAATTAGCTATCGCATAGATAACTTCTTTTGTGATGATAGTGCCTGGTGCGCTAACACTTTGTAGATCTCTTAAACTTGGTTCATAAAAATCATTTCTATACTCGTCAACAAGTGAAGTTAAATCTTCAACAATAACTTTCGATGTTTCTTCAATCATTAACATCAAACCAGTTCCTGGTTTTGTTTTTCGGGGCGCTTTATTTGGGTCTGTATAAATTTCTGTTTCGCCAAAAACATCTATTAACCACTTTTGAGCATCTGTAGGCTTTTCCCAATAACTAACATAAGTTGGATTATCATCACTTTTAGCTGGAGCTATCGTTTCGCACTCTCCACGATCAATCAATCGGTTATAACCAGCCCATACAGTCTCTGACATTTTGATTGGTAACTGCCCTTCACCACCACGTTTATCACCACAAATCCAAGTAATGCCTTCTTTGCCCAAATCCTTTTCCATGTTTTTAACAACGGCACCAGCATCAGCGCTCTTACTTTCAGGCTCTTTCTCTTTATCCCCCTCGCCTGCTCCCTCATCTTTCTCTGTAAAAAAATCTCTATACTTTTCATAACCACTAGCTTTAACAAATTCATAATTTGGTTTCGACTTCATCAACTCATCAGTAATTCTTTGACAACTAGCAACTTCAGCTTGAAACTGATCTTCTCCGGAGAGAAGCATACTGTTAATCATGTCGTAAAGACCTGGATTTATGTAATGTAAAGCCAAACCTGGCAATGATGAGACAGTTCCCTTAACACTATTAGTCATGTTTCGTTGTAAAGAAGCCCATCCACTTTTAAGGCCATTAACCATGTTGCTTATTGAAATGTCAGGATCTAAATCTGAGCACATGAGATTACCGTTGCTTACCAACCCTCCCTTAAGCTTAAATCGCGATTTATTATACATAGGTAACATCAACGAGTTCGCACCACCAATTTCATAATAAAGAAGCCCATCTAGTGAGGGAGGAACTAAATTTTTATTTTCTGGAGGAACATCGACTGCATTAACTGAATAACTAAAACAAAGTAAACTCATTAACAGCACTGTTTTTTTTAATTTAAAATTCATAGATCATCCTCAAAAATGTGAGATTAGGTATTGGCCTTCTTTCCTACAGCACGAATATTCACGCCATAAGTTCCACGCATAATTGCCATTTGTATCTCTTCGATCCTCATAATTATCACCCGCAGGATTCGCGGCGGTAGTTGTTTTATGACCAAATAAATGGCATGAATCCTCTAGTTTAGGATGAAGCATTTGATACTTACCCGATGTAGAATCCCATTCATCAACTTCACCCGCAGGCCAATACCCCAACTTACTATCAGCATTGATCGTAATACCTACATGGTTAAAATCTTCAGCAGAAGAAATACTAGCAATTCGAGCAGCAACTACAGCCGCAACCTTGTAATCATCAACATGAGATACATAGCCTGTTCGCGGATAAATATTCCCCCACATACTACGAAATAGGTATTCCTCACCTTCCGTTCGTTCACCTATTTTTGACTTCCCTGGCGTTAAAATATTAAAGAGATGAGTAAATGTTTCAAATCCACCAGTTCTCCAAATCATGTTATCTAAATTAGAATTAAAATAAGGCATGTATGAAGTAGTACCAGCCTTGCAAACGGCATAATCAAAAAAACCTTGGCCGTATATAGAAGCAAGAGGATTGCCAATTGCTGTACCAAACTTATAAGCAATCCTTGATTGGCTTTTACTTCCACCGTCTTTTTTTCCCGAGTTACCACCAGAAAAAACAAACCCCAAGGCGCTATTCACCGAATCAGACCAATCATCAGTAAAAGACATAAAATCCCACGTGTTCTTACCTTTTTCACCATATACAGAAATAACTACATCAGGAATTGAATGACTCACTTTTACACTAGGAATAATTGACACTGATGGAGGAAAAGCAGTCACCTTCATCCAAACGCAACCACCAGAAACACGCCAGTTAAAACAACTCATACTCAGTGAATTTTCAATAATATCAAGCGTATCAACAGAAGAAGAATTTGATGTTGGATTAATAGAGTCAATAGGATTGGCACATACCCAAAAAGGGAAACAGAACAAAGATATTACTAATAATTTATTGACCGTCATTTACGAATCCTTCTTTGCCATTTTGTACATAAAGCAGAAGCTTTTTGGAAACTACCACCATAAATAACTCCAAATTCAAACTCATTCACAGTAGTTCTAATTAATGGATGGCATACGAAAGCTGGCAATTTATCTAACTTATAGTCATTGACCACTTTATTAATCCCAGTTCCAGATTCCTTAAGACCAATAACCATTTTTTTGTAATTTTCAGTTCTTTCTATTTTTGGTAACATCAACTTAGCCGACTCAAGTGATGTAACACCTTTTAACTGCCCTTTATTTATTTTATCTGCGTAGACAAGATGAGCATCAAGGATATAAATTTGGGTGTTTATAGGTTTTACACTAACTAAACCTAGATCTTTACACTGCGAATAAGTACAAAAAACCTCTATTTGAGCTAACGTACAATTTGAAAAGAATAGAGAAATAAAAATAATCAATGACTTCATCAAAGACTCCTTAGTAAAAGTTGAATTTTACTGGAAATTTAAAGCCTTATTTGTTTTCAAAATTCAAAAAAAAACGCTTCCGAAGAAGCGTTGATTATTTAGTGGCTTGTTTTTCTAAATTTGGGATTGTCAGCTATAAGTTTAATGCCACGATGCATCTCTTCTTCACTAATAATGCCTCGCTTATTATCCATAATTTCAGCTTGAATAAGTGTTGAACCAGCAGTACGAGTGCCATATTGATTACTAATCTCTGTTCGTTCGTTCTTTTCCTTGTCTTCTGTGCCTGCAATAGCAAGAGTAAAAGAAGGCTGGATGATTCGTATAAGAGATGATTCTCCACGAGTTTTATTGATAATCACACCTTCAGTATATTTATACTTTTCAGCCCTTGCACTTGTAATTAATGCCTTATCAGTATCTTTCAACCTAGCGAGCACCGCTAAGGCGTCTAAATCATCTGGAGGCGGTTTTAGTGCAATAAAATACTCACATATTTGTAAAATTGCACTTGCTTCACCAGTAAACGAGTTTGCAATATCTTGAGTAGCAGGTAAAAACCAAGCACCATATTTACGCCACATACGAACAATTTTTACAGCTATAGGCGCAATAATAGGATCTTTTAGAATTAAATGAGCTTCATCTGTGATTACATAAATAGGCCGAGAATCATTTACACTAGCTTTGCGCTCCGCAACATCATTAATCATGTTCATTAACGATAAATATGCAAGTGCCAATAAATCCTTGTTAGCGTCACGCTGAGCAAGACCAAGTTCTACATGCAAGCAATCGCAATTTCTAAAAGGAGCCGCTTTCTGGTCTAGAACTTTGCCTCTTAATGACGTTGTATATAAAGACATAGTATCTGCCATTGCTTGCAAACGCTTATATGCATCTGAATTTTTGACTTCGTACTTTTCACTTAGCACTCTTAAGGATCTGACTACATGGGAAGGCCTAACTAAATCCTCTTTATCAAAATCGGCTAAGTTAGCAGCATGTATCATCGCATCCGTAAGAAATTTAACATCTTGTAAATTGAATTTGGCTTCTTCCTTTTGGTCTCCCCCTGTAACCATGATTTTTGCGATCATGATACATTCGCCCATATAGTCTTTCTTATCATCAGAGGATTCACCTTGAGCATCATCAAAAGACTGAATAATTCTCTCCGTTGTTGCAGAAATTTTGAATCCTAATTGGGACATTCTAGTTTCACTATCATCAGAAATGTTTTCACTATCATCAGAAATGTTTTCACTGAAAACTAGGCCTGAATTAGTCAGCTCTGTAATCATTGAATCGATGTACTCATTATATTTAGTATCATCTACGGCAAATTGAACAAAGTCATCACGAGCCTTTTTAGCGTTGCCAAATGGGGCAACAGGTTTTGAATTTGAATCAACACCAATATTTACACGCTGTACATCCATACCTTCAGCATCTAAAAAATCCATCAATGGGTCAAATGACATCCCAGCTTCAGCTAAGAATATGCGCGCATTCTTAAATAAAAGCAGTTCAACGATGGTTTTGTTTAACGTAGCCGACTTACCCAAACCAGATGGCCCCAACAACGTCATATGTGCATTTCCATCATAATCAAGAGGGTCAAAAAGAATCATCTCGCCTCTTCGATTAAAATTTACAGAACAAACAGAATTAGTTCGTGAAATATTACCTCTCGTTCTGCCCATTATTGGTAAAAATCTTATACCATGATGATACCAAGTTGTTCTTCCGCGCTTTCTTCTAGCATCCAAAAAAGGGTCATATACAAAAGGCAGGTTTCTTAAAAAACTTTCTATAGGAAATAAGTTGCTTTGTGGGCTGATTGCTTTTAGCTTTAAGTCGTTAGCTAACAATACTTTTGTTAACTCTGTCTTAGAATCCAGCTCTTTCATATTATCAGCAAAGAGATAAACCCCCATTTCTGTTTTATATAAACGCTTACCTTTAGCCATTTTATATAACGAAGCTTTACATTCCTCATTAGTAAAAATAGCATCGTCATCAGCGTGTCGAGATTTTTTTTCTAATAAGCGAATTCGATCACCTTGTTCATCATTGTCCTCAAAAACAATATGCTGAACAAAGATGCTTCCGTTTGGAAACTTGTCAAAAGCAGTGGTAACTTCACCATTTTGTTCGTTCTGTTTTTCAGCCGTCAAAACACCTGGTTCTGGGACTGAATTAAGCCTTTCTATTTGTAGAAAACGCGCTGGATGTCCGTCAAACTCAACCACACCTTCAGCCGCCTTCGTTTCTACCTTGCTGTGCATCATAGATAAAGCATATTCACCATCTAAACCCGCTAACTCATCACTTGGGCAAGGGTTTTCTCTAATCAAGCGATTTACATCACCATTAGTAGCAACGGGTTTATGATTTAAAAATCTAACCATAAAATTATAAAAATCAGATTTATTCATGCGCTTAACCGAAGCAAACTGACCTAATGCAGTTTCTATTACACCACGCATATTCTTCATGGCTTTAATTTCATCTTCTCTTACCGATTCCTTACCTCTTCTGTCTTTAAGCTTTACACGACGATATAACATGATTCGATGCCTACGCTTCCCCCCTCTATAAGGGCGCATGGCAGCATCAGAATCATCACCTCCTTTTCTCATTGTTTCTTTAAACAAACCCGCTTCACTTTCCATACCATGAAGCATACGTTCCATAGATTTTAAATATGCATTAGCTAACGCAGAACCTTCCCATCTCTCATGAATGGAATTTTTTAACATCAAATATTCTTCTTCTAAAGAAAATTCATCTTGAGTATACGCAGATAACACATACTGCCCACTCATAGCACTCTGTTCTAGTATTCCGGCTGTAGCATCAGCTATTTGAGACTCAATAGTATCAATATAACTGACATCCACGCCTTCACTTCGAACAGGCTCAATTTCCCACATAGCCGCAACAGACACATGATCCTCCAACAACAATAAATCATGTTCTGTAAGAAATTCTGAGTAAGGCAAAAAACCTGAAAAACTCCGATACTGTTTATACAAGTCTCGTTTTTCATCATTAGTAATCGGTTCAAAGTCATCAACAAGATCTGCTACAACTCCCTTGATATCATTAAAAATATTACTAAAATCAAATTTTCCTAATTTCATCGATTGACCTTTATCGTGGTTTTACAACATGAAGTTGATTGTAAGTAGGATATTCAACACCATAAGCAGGCTCTAATGAACCTAACTTCGTTAGTCTAGGAAAAAAGTAAATCACGCGCCTTGGGTTAGGAATGTAGTGAGTTCTTGAGGCAAGTTCAGCAATTCCCTTTCTCACATTAAAACTGTTGGTATATGTTTTGTTTTTTCTATTCACATAGGTAGTTAATTCATTATCTTTAAAACCATTCCATTTAGATGACTCTTGAGCCGACTCATTAAGTACCGCCTCAGTTGTCGTAGATGCCTCACCCAAAATTTTATTTTGAGAAACACTACAACCTGTGAGAATTGTAATTGCACACAAGGTTACTAATAATTGTTTAAAAATCATTGCCAAAAATTCTCCATTTCTGATGACTCACTTGACCACTCATGAAAGACTTTTCTTGCGTTAACGTCATAGTCAATTTTAATAGCCTGTTTTATTGAAATATTAATTTCCGTAGCTATATCCACAACCACAAAGCTATTGCTATCTTTCCACATTTCATTAACAAACTCTGTGCTCTGCGCTAAACCAGACTCAGCAGCAGCGCCAGCAATATAATTCCCAGCATTTCCAGTAACTGATGACGAAGTAGAATCAGAGCCTTTTTGAACAGTTTCTTCCGCACTTGAAAACGCAGAGGCCGCGCCAGCCGCTGCACCAAGTAATGTATTTGTCCCTATATAAAACGCTATATCGCTTTTTACCTCCCCACTGATACATTCAGTTCCAGCTCTATCAGTGATAACGGCAAGCGTTGTATTGCTGATGCCCTCTTCCCCTGTATTAGCAAGATTAGTTCCTACTTGAGCAATCCGGCCATCTTCGAAAATAAATGTAAAGGATGTGATATAACCACGGGCACACTCCAAAGCATAATTACCAACTGCATACCCCCCCATTTGAGCTTTTGCTAAATCAGGAATTCGAAAACCATTCGCGGCTAAAACATTTGTAGGAACCTCTACAATAAACCCCATTGGGTTTTCAACGGTTCCACCTTTGGGTATAGTTGCAACTAAACGTGATGCCAATTTCGCCCCGAAAAGCTGTGTATTTTCAGGAAGCGTAAATACTGGTTTAGGTTCAATTTTTGATTTAACATCTTTTATAACAGAAGATGTTGCTACTTTTGAACCCAATCCATCAACCCAACTTTGTGCAGTAAAAACACCACTATCAACAACTGAAGGCTGGTCGATAGGATACGTCCAAACAATTCCTTCAGAACCTTCAACTTCATATTCAAAATCTTTTTTTAAGGGGTTTTTAGAATGAGAAAAACTGTAATCTTCTGCTTTCACTGCAAGGTTAGCTGTTTTGTCAAGAGCCACATTCAGCTTGGCTAAAAGACTGTCAACTTCATAAGTTTTATCTTTTAAATCAGTTTTTTCTTCTTTTAACTTACTATCAATCGCAGCAGATAATTCAGGGGAAACCACATCTTTTTTATCCGTTGGCTTTGACTGCTCACCATTCAATATTGATTTTTTTAATGAATCAATTTCTTCTACTAAAGCTGTTAGCTTATCTTTACGTTCACGGTCTCTTAAAAAAAGGGTTGTAACAGTAGCATTCTCGTTATCACTACTTGTCACACCATTCATGATGGGCACTGGCGGCGGTATAGAATCATCTTCAGACTCAGTTGAACCATTGCGAAGCAAAATAAGTAGCAAAACTACCACTGCAATTCCAATTAAAATTTTAACCAAACCATTAGCTTTCATTAGCGACCTCTGTTGGGAAATATTTCAGCAATATCAGCAGGCAATGCTTTTATATGAAGAAGAGTAATTAGCGTCTTAGCACTTGGATTTAACTCTGTATCAGAGACCAACAAGTCAATACCCACCCAATCACCTCTAAATAAGTGAGGGTCAATTAATAGACGCTCTCGACTGTTGTTTTCAACAAGAAAAACCGTACCAATCAGACCCCCACCAGAAAAGCTTTTTATTGGTGATACATCGATATTAGGCGCTCTATATAACCCCTGAACGGGAGTAAGTTTATAATTTGAAGTAAGCTCTTTAATGCTAAAAATACTGTTTTCTATTGCGTGTTTAGCTCCAAATTTTTGGGCAATAGAACGGCTCAGACTTTGAGCTACCTCTCTTGGACTAAGATTAACTTTCGGTTTATCACCCGATGAAGCATTAGATTTTTTAGAACTAGAAATCGAAGTATTATCCAGCGTTCTAACGATAACTTCGGACTCAAACGGAATATTTTCAGCGACAAAATTAAAGTGCATATAAACAACTTTCCCTGAAACAACACCCTGAAAAATAACATCTTCAGAGTCAAATTCAGTCATTGCCTTTATAGTGACAAAGTTTGCGGCAGGCTTAGCAGTAACAATTGACTTCAAAGCTGGAGTCATACCAACACGTTGCGGCTCATCAAACCTAACAACCACATCGCGCCCCAGTGGAAGATCTACCTCAATAGAAGATCCGTTAAAAACGGCAACTTTTGCTGTTGAACAAAAAGCTGTTAAAAACAAGCTTAAAAATAATAGTTTTTTCATTTCATTAATCCATCCGATCCACTTGGACTTAATTTACCCTAAAGTTTTCAGTGAAAATGTTTTCAAAATTCAAAAAAAAATAGCCCCTTATAGGGGCTATTTTTCTTTCTGACAAAGCTATTGAATTAACGCAGGCGCTTCAGCAAAACCGAGCACCACGAGACCTGTATCATTATCAAGCAAATTACCAGTATCAACGGCCACATTTAATGAATAACGATAGATACCAGCCTTCACTATTTCACCCGCTAAGCGTTCCTCATCATGCACATCCAAGTAAATAACAAAATTACTATTACCAACCTTTCTCACCATTGATGATGGTTTGTCAGGTCTAATTAAAGTAAGTTCACGAGTTCTGTTTTTTAACTCATTTAAACGACCATTATCATCATTTGAACGCTTCATGTAGTCATTAGTTAATTGCTCCTTAAAATGACTTGAGATGTAATTGCCATACATTTTAATATTATCAGCATACTCAACCTCCCCATTTTTCTTCCAGCGCGAAATACCGCCAAGTATATTGAAAGCAAAGAAATATGCGTAAGATTTATCAACTGAACCAGCCTCAACAACTTGACCCACGGACAAATCTGGTGGCACGTAAAGCAGCATCGTTTTTCTTAAATTATAATTATTAATACCCACAAGGAATACGATTGAAAAAAGCATAATGATAAAGCCTTTTTGTGACTTTATTGTCTTATTTTTTTGCTCATCAATTTTAGCCGCTAGTGACATTATCTACCCCACATACCGTCTTCCACAGTAAAAAACCTTTGGTTTCCTCGAAAGAATGAATGTTTACATTTAAACAACTCAAACTTTATTTTCAACAAATGTTCCGAGTACATCAACGGACGACCTTTTGACTCCATCCTAATTTTTTCAGCCTTGTACTTTGTATACCCCACAGAAATAGCAGCACTTAACACCAAGCCAAGAACAAAGAAAACGCCCTGTCCGGTTAGAGAAACCAACCCCATTGTAGTGAAAGGAACGCTAATCGAAAACGATTTTCCCACGATTGTAAATAACTGATTTAGACTCAAACCCATAAATGCAGCAGGCTCTTTATCTAAATACTGAGGAATAAAATCTTGAGTGTTATCCATTGATTAAGTTAGCCATCCGGTAAAGTTGCTAGTGATGTATACACCAACAGCGAATGAAATAATGACCATAAACCCATTTGTAAAAAGAGGTTCCAAAGCGCCACCAAGAGTATCAATTTTTCCAGCTCGAAATTCTTTAATATTTTTCCAAGTATCCCAAACCATCTGTATTAGCCCGTAAACACAAATAAGACCACACAAAATGGCTATAAATGTACCCCCTGCATTAATGAGCATTGTTACTAAATCATTATCACTAACCTCTACCTCATCCCCGTTACTGGTCATATTCTCAAGACCAGCGATAGCGACGTTCGAATAGAAAACAGTAAAACAACTCATAACAAACAAGGTTTTTTTAATTTTTTCAATCATAAACATTCCTAAAATCCTATTTAATTACAACAAAAACAGCAACGAGAACAGTAATCAAAAACAACAACTTAAAGAAAACCGACATAAAATCACCCCAATCATATTCCCCTGAATTACGCTTCCCCATAGCTTGCCAACTTAACCGCAACCATACGATAAGTAGTGTTGCGAGAAAAAAAGCCAGCACTGCATTTTGTAGTACCACAGGCTCAGCACCTAAGACACAAGCGAAAGCGGCTTCTCCGGTCGATTCCGCAGCTCCAGTAATTTCACAACTCATATCAATAACCAGAACTTTCTACGGCTAAAGGAGCATATTGGTATGCTGGATTAGCCTTTTTATGAACTTTAGTTTTGATTTCAGTAATCATCCTCGACAAATCTAATTGGAAAGCTTCAAAATCAAACTTATTAGGATTACTTTGCTGCTCTCGCAATTGCAATTGATAACTAGCTTCTCTCAAAGTTGATAACTCATCAGCAAGCCAAAGCAAACCTTCATCTGAAGATGTTACTGGAACCGCCGCTAATGAACTGGTACTAACGAAAGCTAATAGTAATAACGCTGTTATTTTCATATCCGTTCCCATGTAAAAAACTAAGTACAGTTTAAAGAAAAAAAAACGTTACATTTCTTTTTCAAATTCAATTTTTTTAAAAGTATTTTTTGTAACCCGCTACCATTGTGAAGACTAACAACCCAAACAAAATGTAACCTGGCAATATAAAGGGGAGTGGATAGGCAGTTACAGGCCAACTCAAATAACACATCATCAAAGTGATCAAAGGTAAGTGAGCATTGTTTAAGATTAAATGAAATTTTGTTGACGATTCACGAGCAAGGTTAAAGCGCCTTAAATCACGCTCTACAAGACCAATCACTATTGCAGCAAAAGTGTAAATAAATAGAATGGGAAGGCTTGATATTAAGATGATAAATCTTACCAAAAATATTCTCATCGAGTAATTTGCTGTTTCTGCATATACTTTTGACTTTTCAGTGAAAAATGATGAAACCGTAGAAACACCAGAACCAAACTTGTCGGGAATCGTCCACAATGATGTTTCTTGAGTTTTTGTAAGTAATGTCAAAAATGAAGAATTCCTCAACTCATCAGCTAGATAAGTTACTTCTTTCTCCAATGTCTGCTTTTCATGATTAGAACCATCTTCAGGCCAAATGAAAGTAACACCAACAAAAGAGACTAAAATTGAAAATAGGATTGATATACATGACCATTTTATTAATCCAAATATGAATAAAACTATATTGGTTAATAATCCCCGCTCTTCTTCAGTATTATTGTTGGTACTATTCGATGAAGCAGGTTCATCTTTTTCTCTCATAGCCATTATTCAACGTACCCCCGATCAATACTTGTGGTATACCCTCTTTGTTTTTCAATCTCTCTCATCATATGAGAAAGATCTTTAGGTATATCATCTTCGTTATAAAACAATGGCAGCATCGCTTTATACCAACGGGATTGAGCATAAATAAAAGCTTGACCTTTGGCTAAATCTCTAAATGCATATTCTGGAATTAAAGGCACTGTTTCATATGACGCAGAATCAGCATTTGCACTTTTAAACTGACCATCTGCACCACTTCCCATTCCATCAGTAGCTCTTGAATCCGGTGTATCAGTAATAACTCTTACTTCCGGTGTTAATTTAGATAAATATTCAGACGTATCATTACCTCGCACTTTAAATGAAATAATGGTTCCAAAGTTACCTAACATCTGATTTGATAAATCTTGAGATTCAAGACGTACAGCACCATCAGAAATAGTTTGGGTATAAGCAACAACACTGACCCCACTACCACCCGCTTTGTTTAAAATTGGGTTAAACTCTTTACCGAATATTTCGTTCGCTTCATCAACATGAAGCCTAACCATTGGTTTTCTTCGCTTATCACCCTTCATTCTAGGTAAGCCATTATCAATACCAAAGTTATAAATCTCACCCGATACAGCAAGGATTTCTGATAAAAAAGTGTTTGCTACTGAAGCCCCAACTACTTGATCTGTTTGGAAGTCAAAACCCGCATATAAAATACAGCCGTCACTAATTATTTGTCGCAAATCGATAATAGGTCGAGGATCGTCTAAATCATCATAATTGGGTGAAATTAGCTCTGACTGTTTACCTGTGTTTAATTTTTCTAAATGCGGTTTAGCTGAAGCCGTTATTTTATCGTAATAGCTCTTATCATGCTTTAACGCCTCACTAAGATCTTTTAACACATCGTCATTTGAAATCATTTCAGCTAAAGCTTCAGGAGGGTCTTGTAGCACTTTTTGTAATGCTATGGATTTTGGGTTTTTTGACCTTTCACTTGGTGGCAAATCTTTAACGTTAATATTTTCTGCAATATTTTGAATTACCGCTTCTAAATGATCGCTCGCTATAACCTTTGTTGTGTATTCAGTCGCTAATAGCTCTGGATCTTTTAAGTATTTTGCAACTGTTTTATAAGTCATGGTTTTACCCATTCGACTATTCGCTTTTTGTGCCAAGTTAATAAATTGCCACGCAAAATCTTTAAATACTTGCGAATTACCTCCAGATGAAAGAGGATTTGTTACACGAGTTGCAACTTCAGTGTCACGGTTGTAATCAGCAATACCGTTATACCGACAAGATAAATGCGGGTAAGCGAGATGAAAAAAATAGAACTTATCAGCTTTACCTGTTCGTTGAGCCTCAACAAACATTCTCGCTGCCAGCTCAATGTCACCTTTCGGGTCTAACATGATAACAGCACATGATTGTTCACTATCTTTAAAACGATGGATATCTTGACTTACTACTACTTCAGCACTACGAGTTTTACCTTGTCGAGTAGTACCAAGGACAAGTGTATGAGAATTACTATCGGCAAAAGGAAATAATAAATCAATTTCTTTAGGTTCAACTCCGTGTAGATAAGGTGATCCGTATGTATTATGTTCATCTAATAAATCTATTGGATAATATGGAAATGGATTCCATGAAGATTTTTTATCAAGAGTATTTGCTGCCGCATTCATCAATACAGAAAGTACACCTAGTTTTGCAAGGCTCTTAAAGTAAGCTGAAACTGAACGCACAAAATAATACATTTTAGGCGCGTTACGGTACTTGTTCGTTTGATCATTATTTAACTCATATAATCGTTGAGTATGAATCGATTTCCACTCAAAACCACGCCCCATGTAAATTGAATTATCACTCCCTGGTAGTTTTTTGGGGTCTATGTAAAAGGGATCTAACTTCCACAATCCCATGAGGAAGCGCCAATGATTCAAGGCATCACGATGATAATAAAGGCCGATGAACAAAAACATGCCACAACTTAAATAAGCTAACGTGGGGAAAACACCTAAATAGCGCGGAGAAATGGCACAAGTAAAAGCACTAATATAACTGATAAAAACAGCCTGCCATTCAACAGTAGGTCGAATATATCGCTCATAAAGCCAAGTATCACGAACGCTGAATACAGGCATTATTGATATACCCCATCACTTGTTATCAATACCGGATAACGCTTTATTGAATACATTTTAAATACTTTATCAGAACTATAAGCAGGTAATCCCTGCCCTTTATATGCAGCTAATGTATTAGCTAACTCATTTGAATTTTTAGCCTGAACGATCATCACAATAGCCCCTATTGAGAGTAATTTTTTTTCGTATGACTTTAACCAGAGTAATGATTTATAATCGCTTCCAACAAGAGCAACAGGACTGACAAAACTCGTTAATGGCTCTTTAAAATCAACGGATCTATGAGTTCCAGCTTTAGCAGAAGACGGTTTGAAAGGGAATTTATACATTTTATCAAATTGTTTCTCAATTTTTCTCATGTCTGGAGTTGGTATTTTTTCCTTTTTATCTTGAGGAATGATTGTTGCTAAAATGCCAAATACCGGATCACCACCAAAATCACCAATAACTTCAGCATTACTAGTAATTGGTGAAAGTAGTACAAAAATTATTCCTGCAAAAAAAGTTCTTTTAACGTTGTCCATTTTTTTTTCACCTTCGAAGAATATGCTAAACCAATTTTAGGATCTCTATTGTGATATTTACCAACACCACACCAAGATTCACCATCACATAATTCAATCATTTTAGAATAATAAATAGCTGATTCATTTAAGTTTTTATCTAAATTCAATGCATCCCATAGACTATTAAATTTATCTTTATGCCAGACCCATTCGATTTGACCAGCACCAACACCTAATTGATTTTCACCACGCATTACAGCTTCAATAAGCATCTTATAAGCTTCCAGCTTGCTATTGGGGTAATAACTAAAACCGCCGAGATTCAAGGCGTAAGGGTTGATTACACAATAACGTTTAGGATCACCTGATTCATGTAAAATAATTGCGGCAAAAACCAAAGGATCAACCCCTTTTTCTTTGGCAATCTCAAAAATTTTGTTATAAATAAGCTTAGAATCATTATCAATAACTTCAGCTTGGGAAGCTCCAACAAATAAAAAACTAATTAAAAATAAAATAGTCCTGTACATATGGAATGTCCTTTTTTGCTTTTCCATCATCAAAGTTCAACGTGATTTTTTTACTTTTAACAAGTTCTGGCGGTATTATCTGACTCTTTGCCCAAGCAATAATTTGTTGCTGATTGGTTTTTACATCTACAAAAAAGATATCGACTCCCGCCAATGAATTATCTTTAATTCGGTTTTTAAGACCATTAAACTGAGTAATACACTGACCACAATCTTTGGTTTTAACATACAATTTAACTCGCTTAGCCATACCACCATTTGAAGACGAAACTTGATTTACATCAATATTGTCATACGCATCTAAATCGAATATTTTAGGATTTCGACCATTTTTTTCAATGGATGCTTTGGTGTAAGCCCGAAGAGCATTACCTAAACCTTCATGATATTTTTCTTCTGCGGCATACCATAGTCGCGCAAATCTCATACGGTCAGCTTCGTTATCACTTTCAGCAGCTAAAATGTAATAGACATTTTTTTCGCCTCGATTATAAAAAAAAGCACTTGGACTTTTCATAATTTCATTGAATCGTTTTAGATCCGTAACAGTTAGACCTGTTTGTTTAACATCAACGTCTAAATTGTTTTCACTGAAAACTTTTGTATTGGCAATTTCTTCCGAAAAAACAAAAGGTGAAAAAGAAAAAAACATGCTTACAATTATTAGTTTTTTTATAATATGCATTTTATATCTCCGTCTAGCTTGTAAACTCGCTGTTCACTTGGGACTGAAAGATTAGCTTTCAAAGTGCCTCGATCAGAATTAGTTTTCAAAGCATGTATATCGCACTTTGGAAAAGGCAAAGCAACATATGCATTAATTACTGGTGCAATGTCAGTTAGACTAAATGTACGATCTTTGAGATATCGACCATCTTCTATTTGTTGTCGCTTATCGATTTTTTTTACCGGAGTATTTAAGTGAGTTACACCAATAGAACAACTAGATAAAAATAAACAAGTGATTAGCAATTTAAGGTAAAGCGAGTACATACGTTACTCCCATTAAATTTATCCAAACAGACTCTTTTTTCACTACACTCACACTACTCAATGTCCAATTTGAAATAGTTGAACCTACCACAACTTGCTGTTCGAAATTGCTATCTGATACTGATGCGACTGTAAGGTAAGCTGTTTTTCCCCACATACTCACAGCCGCAACCCTAAAAGCAGGTTGAGTAAGAAGCTCTTTTTTACGATTGTTCTCACTTGCTACAATTGTTTTTACTTGCTGTACTTCCGCATTTTGTTTTAACATTGATGAAGCAATTGTTTCAGTCGTTGTAATACTCGCGACAACGTTTTCAGCAGTTTCTTTTGCTAAAGTTAATTGCACATTTTGATTGTTATCGATACCAGCTAATTTTCGCTCAAACTTATCCATTTTGAGAACAATTAAATTTAACTGACTGATAATGAAGGATATATTTTCAACGTCAACATCGCTTAATTTAGTTGAATCAACAACTTCATAAATAGGATCTGGTTTTGTGATTTTCGGAAGTGGGGGCTTAATAAACTGGGTGATATCACCCGCAGTTTGATTCGGTTTATCATTATTAACAGGCTCTGACAATTTATCAGCAGCGTCAGTATTCATAGAGATGCTAGTGCTTTTGTCATCACCACCAAGGTATTTAATAGTCCCTACGGCAGCACCAGCTAATAATATAACGAAAAGAGCAATAAATACGATTAATGGAAAAATATTTCGGGATTCATCATTAACTTCCTTAGTTACATTTTCAGATGTTTCCACAGTTTCTGATTTATTATAGGGAGTAGCGCCATTATTTATTGGTGGAATTCCGCTTTTATCATCACTTTGGCCTTCAGCATCTAAACTCATTATTAATACCTCACTACATTTAAATCGATGGCAACAACTCTTAATAGGTCATCTCTAACTACAATAAAATCTGAACCTGCAAGTAAATTTAAAAGGTCAATGACCCTTCCCTTCACTTCCCTTTGGCTTAAAGGTAATTTTTTTGAAGCTAAAGTAATAAAATTTTTATCAATCGCTTCAAATTTGGCTAAAGTGTAGCCAGTTGGAGCCAATAAATGTCTATAAGCCGATTCAATGTTTTGAACAGAAAAAGGAAAGATTACTTCTACTTTTTGCAACAATGGATCACGTTGCGCTGCTGTAATCAATATTTTTTGTTTGTAATAACGCCCAACGTGTGTGTAACCATCGTCAGCAAAAACTGACGATACATGCAATAAAGCTATGCTTAGGATACAAAATTGAATTATTTTCATACTTTGTAGTTCTCAACAGTTCTGTGTAAAAAAGTTTCTATTTCTGCCATGAAGTCATTTAATGGAAGCTCACCATGTTCAATCAACTTAAGCATTTCTTCCCAAATAGATGTTGTGTCAACTGACTTGATCTCTTGTGGCAAAAAAGAAAGAAAATCTTCAACATCAACAGGCAAATGAACTTTACCTGATTTTATAACAATATTTTTTTTTCGAATTTCGTTATTTAATATGTCTCCTTGTGTTGCTTCCGTTCCCAAACCTGATTTTTTGATAATAGCCATGTAATTTGGGTCATTTACATACTTAGCAGCATTACCCATTTCAATGACTAAAGAAGCTTCAGTGAATCGCTTGGGCTTTGTCGTAGTTTTAGTTAACGTATTGCAACGATCACAAATCACATTTTCACCGACAGTTAACGGAGGTAAATAGTTAGTTTCACTGTCACGATTCGACATTTCACTAGCCGTCCAACCTGGCTTAATTTCAGCTTTGACCGTTTTTTTAAATAGCAATGTACCCATAGTTACTTCTACGTTACGCTGCTCAAGCTCTCTAACACCCATAAATTGCTGAAGAAAACGCTTGCAAATCAGGTCATAGATAACCAATTGTTTGAACGGTAACTGATTACGTTCAACATATTTCACCGTCGGAATAATCCCATGATGAGCAGCTAATTCGGCATCAACATCATTCCAACACTGCCCAATAAAACTCTCATCACACAAACCAATTAAGGGTTGGTAATCTTGATGTTTTGATAAATGTCCAAAAATACTAGGAACAAGGTCAATCATTGATTTTGGTAAATAACCATTATCTGTTCTTGGATATGTGACATATCCAGCCTCATAAAGCTTTTGTAATTCGGTTTTTGTATCACTAGTAGTAATATTTAATTTCTCAGCATCTACATTCAATTTGGAAGGAGTATAAGGAAGCGGAGCGTTTGCTTTTATTATCGAACATTTATAAGCCGTTACTTCAGCAACATTCGATGCTAGAGCACTACCAAGCTGTTCAGCATCATCAAAACTGCCTAACCCCCCATGCTCATTTTTAAATTCATCATCCAAATTAAGAGTTGCTAAAAACGAACCCGAGCTGCTATTAAAGACACCTTCAATATGATAATAATTTTCCGGCTTAAAATTCCATAATGCTTTTTCTCTTAATGAAATAATATTTAACAGGGGAGTTTGAACGCGCCCAACAGAAGGGCTAAAAGTTAATCGCTTACCATTTAATTTTGATTGATACAAAAGACCAAAAGCACGACTCAAGTTCATACCCAGCAACCAATCAGCTCTTGAGCGTCCTTGTTGTGCATAATATTTAGCTATAGTGTCTGACGATTTAATAGGTGATTTCATAGCGGCACGAATATCAGAAGCTTCATAACTTGAACATTTAATTCGAAGTATTTCACCTTTGTATTTGCATAAATCCATTACTTCACGGGCAATAGCTTCGCCTTCGCGATCAAAATCAGTCGCTATAAATACACGAGTCGCTTTTTTTAATAAATCAGCAATAATTTTAAATTGGGGTTTTTTGTCCTTGACTACAAGTAACTTGTAGTCTTGAGGAATAATTGGAAGTGCATCATATGACCATTTTTTGTATGAAGGGTCGTAATGATGAGGCTCGGCTTGTTCTACAATATGCCCCAAACACCACGTCACAATGAACCCGTTGCCCTTGAGCAAACCAGTTCCCTTCATCTTAGCCCCTACCGCCGCTGCATAGGCTCTGCCTTGGGATGGTTTTTCGCAAAGAATAACGTCCACTGAATAATCCTAATAATTTTATCAATGTGGAATTATGACGTTAAAAATCCCTTTGAAATGTTATTAAAATTTGAATTAGAAATAAGAATAGATAGATTGGTAACTATAGGGGATCGGGTAAAGCTGCTATAACTCGATACAAGCTTGTGACTAGCTCTAATCTAGCTTTAAGTTGGGAAAAACACTGAAGGTCATCATCAGAATGAAGAGCAGAAAGTAAAACTTCATGCGACACATGAGCGCGGCCAAGGCGTAATGAAAAAAGACCTTCAGGCCGACTAACAATACGGATTTTTGAATATGAGTTACTTAAGAATATTTGACGTAAAAGAGATGTCTCGATCGGAAGGTATTTAGTTTTAATAAAAAAATCCAAATCAAACCGCCCAAATTTTTCGTCTTTCGTAATAAAGGTATTTATAATGGAGGTTAAATGGAGAAAAACACTTCTTAACTCATCAGAAATGTCTTCCCCATCTAAAAATATTTGATTAAATATTAAAATTTACAAGACCTTTTTCGTATGAAGAAATGGGGTATACATACTCTTCTGTTTCTAATAACTCATCATAAGCGAGTAACTTGGCTTCCAGAATATTTTTGGTAAAAGGTACATACTTTTCTATACATTTTTTATAGAACTCCAACTCATCAGGATATAATTTAACCATGTTACCTTTTGATCTAACTTGATTACTATAAACACTCAAGTTATAAAAGCGCCCTGTTTTGTATGTAGGAAAAAGCTCAGACAGTTCTTTAATAGTAAATCCGGCCTTAACCGCACTGACCTGAACAAAAGCTTCATCAACTTTGATTAATGCATCCTCTACCT
This sequence comes from Cocleimonas sp., assembly GCA_036960615.1. Lineage (GTDB taxonomy): Bacteria > Pseudomonadota > Gammaproteobacteria > Thiotrichales > Thiotrichaceae > Cocleimonas. The sequence continues at coordinate 89,335 of JBALXO010000002.1, forward strand.
TTATTAATAAAAGTGCCTCTTGCGTTATATCTAAACTGATAACAAAATTATTATCGAGGAACCATTGAGCTGCTTTTTTAGCATGTTCCATTGGTTCGTACTGGTACAAATGAGCAGCATAATGTTGAATAAAAGTGTTACTTAACTCACAATCAACAGGGGCTAATAACTTGTTTGATTTGCTTAAAATAAGCGAACGAGCAAAATGTACATTAATAACCGGAGTTGTTTCATGTGACACTCCATCTATCAAGTTAATTAAACTTCGTGGAAATATACTCACTTTTTCTTTTTCTTGATCGGATAGTTGAGCAAGCTGCAATATTAGTTGCTCTGAAGCCTTGCACATAGCAGCCTCACGCAGCTCACTATTCATATCAAAGGGCGTTAGTATTTTTGAAACCCCTTTTACGCGAACAGAGTCAAGATTGACTTCACCTAATCTCATTTTTGCTATTCGCTTTTTATATAGTTCGACTTCTTTAGGAACCGATCTAGCAGCATTACCTTTCTTTCTGATTTGATTACTATAAAGGCTTAAATCATAAAAGCGCTTCTTCTTATATCTAGGGAAAAACCCTGAAAGCTCATTAATAGTAAAGCCAGCTTGAACTGCATTGACTTGCTCAAATGCTTCATCTACCTGGTTTAACGCATCTTTGATCCCTGTTAGCAATCTTTGTTCACGCATAAGTTCAAGATCTAACGTGATTATAAAATTATTATCAAGAAACCATTGTGCAGCACGTTTGGCGTTTGCCATTGGCTCATATTGAAATAAATGAACAGCGTATTGCTGAATAAAAGCATTACTCAATTCGCAATCAACAGGTTCTAACATTTTTTTGGACTTATCCAAAACAATCGAACGAGCGAAACATTTTGAAATAACAGGAATCATTTCATGTGAAATACTACTTATCAAGCGAATTAATTTTTGTGGGAATATATGAACTTGTTCATTTTCGTGGGCAGATAATTGAGCCAGTTGAAATATTAAATGTTCCGCTGCTTTGCACATAGCAGCTTCACGCAACTCGCAATTCATATCTAAAGGGCTAATTGTTCTTGAAACCCCTTTTTCACGAAAAGATTTAAGTTTATAAACTCCAGACTTGGCTGAGTCTAACTTAACATCCATGCTTATAACCTCTAACTATGAAACCAAAAGTCAAAACATTGTCGTTCTGACTTTTCTCTTATAACTGTCAATTATTTTACGGTGTGAACAATGTTTGAACAAGGTTTATTGTTATTTAATTTGTTTTAAGTCACTTATTTCAACACAACTGGGATCATGATTTATCAACTCAATCTCAGTACGAATTCCATCGGATAATTTCGACACATTAAAACCTATGAATGACTGAGATATCCCACTTATCACTTCCCCACCCCTTTCATTTAAAATAATCCAACCTTGTTTTTTTAGCGCTTTATTGATCTCTTTGATGTGATGTTTATCTTTCACGTTCAAAGCAGAGCAATGTTTATTGATATTGTTTTTCCATATCTCATAACTTATTAAAAGTACTTTTTCAAACGCAATGTCTCCATTAGAGGTGACTAAATCCACATAGCTTGGGGCTGGGGTCTGGTTAAGCGATAACCGAATGACTTCTACACCTAATTTATGGTAATCCATTTCATTATTTTTAATATCAGTATCATCACTCTCAGTGGTTTTTGCCTTACTTAGCAGTAATGACATTGCGGGTGATATTTCTAATTTATTGGTGGTTATTGGTTTATGCTTAGTCACTTTAGAGTTTTCAGTGAAAACAATGTCATCACTGCTCTCATCTTTTTTAGGGGGATTAGCCTCTGAAGAACCTTTATTTATAATGGCACCAATATTGAGTAAGTTGGGATTTAATGGTTTTCTCTTAACTGGAGGTGAATCATCTACTGAAGGTGAATCATCTACTGAAGGTGAAACATTTGAGGTTTTCAATGCATGTTCAGCAGAAGTGTTTCCTTGGGATTTTTTTGAATAATTCGAACTCAATTTATTAGTCACTACAAGATCAATAAACTCGTCAGTTACAATAGAGAAAATACTATCATCATTATTTTGCAATGAACGATAAACCAACCGGAGCATGTCGGGAAAAAGTCCAAACCATTGGGAAATCAGATCACTATTCATCAATAAATCATTTAATATAGCAAGCCTTAATGAAACTGCCACATCACTAGTTATCGTTAAATTATCCCGTTCCCTTACTCTTCCAATCATCTTATATCGGTTAAAAAGGTAATCTTGATATGCACTAAAATTGTAAATTTCCCCCTCTTGTTCTACTTGAATCGCCAAGTTTAAATTTTCATGAGTTATAATTTTCACTAGATAAATTAGTGTTAAAGTTACTGTACAAATTTCTCGATACCGTTGAACGCTTTGAGCATCAATACCAACAGGGAGTGTTAACCCCCTTCTTTTCATCATCATTCTGCAAAGTTGGTCATAAATACTATTTATATAAACATCATCTTTACCAGCATTCTTTAAAATAACAGAAGTGCGTTTCAATAATTTTCCATAAGTTAAATTCTTGTAATTAGTATCAAGTCGTATATGTTGACCAATCTTGTTCAAACAAATATCTAACGAAGATTTACCCGTAACTCTATCGTTATTATCTACTCTAGCGCCCTTTTTTTTAAACTTTGAAAAAAAAAATTACTCATGTAAAACACCTTTCATTATACCAATAAGCTCATTACTTGAAGATATAGGCCAATCGCTTGGTATAAGGAGTATTGCATCATCTAATTTTTTAACCGTAAATCTTGTTAAAAACATCAATGCAACAAGCTCTTTATCTTCATTCGATTCTGGTCTGTAGCCTTCTTTCAGAATGTAATCTAAACAGATTTGTGCCAAATAAGCTCTACACTCAAACTTACCAATAGCAATTAAATTTATTCTCGATTCAGTTAAAAACAACGCTGAACTTGGAATGTTCACGCCTTTAAGTAAACTAGGGTTTTTTTGGTAATCAGCAAGTATAATGTTAAGCGACTTATTAACATCTAAGCCTAGATATAATGAAAGCTCACTAATAAATTTGTATCGAGCACTAACCACTTTCATGGCTAGTAATTCAGAAATTTTCATAAAAAACCCTAATTACTCGTAACCTATGATTAAAACATCCTTAATAGGTACAGTGATAATAGACCCAACATCCAAAGATACTGATATTGTGTCGGGTTCCATAGGTAGATAAACCGTTGCAATAACCCCATGACCAGCAGGCGTTTTCACTCGTATAATTGCCTTAGATGCCGATCTAGTTGTAAAAGCTGATCCTAAATCAATATCATTGCTGGTATTCAAATCAGTGTTAACACCAGACTCACTATCCTTGTTGGTATTCAAATCAGTGTTAACACCAGACTCACTAT
>JBALXO010000100.1:0-10536 GCA_036960615.1 Cocleimonas sp.
ATTAATGATACGCCAATAACAGTTCGTGATGCGATATCAAACAGTGGGGGCTTAAGACTAAATCAATACACAGGCTATGCTACTCTTGCACGTAACAATAAAAATATTTCTATTGACCTAAACCGCATGTTGAAATTTAATGATAACCGTCAAAATTTTATACTTAAGAATGATGATAGGTTGCATATTGTGGAAAGAACTGAACTAGCTGAGTTCAATCGTAACTTGAATCTTAAAGTGCGAACAGAGAACACTCTTAGTTCAGTACGTTTACGAAATGACCTAAATAAAGAGCGATCTATTGCACGCTTGAGAAAAGAATTAGAAAGAGAGCTTCGTTCAGAGCAAGCGAAGGTTTTTGTAATGGGGGAGGTCAGAAAACCTGGTTCTGTGAAGTATCAAGTGGAAGATGGTATGACTTTAGCTGAAGCTATAAATGACGCTGGAAGCTTCAAAGAAGAAACTGTTAATCCAAAAGGTATTTTTGTTGTTAGAAGGGAGTCTATTAATGACAAAATTCCGACGGTATATCAGTTGCCTATAGCTTCTGTACAGACATTGTTTATGGCGGAACAATTTATTATTAGGCCTCGTGATGTTATTTACGCCACTGCTTCACCTTCTATTCGTTGGAACAGAGTTCTTGCGCAACTATTGCCCTCTTTGGCGGTCTTTAATAGTACTAGGTAGTTTTTAACCTATTTATGTTTAAGAGTGTGATGATTGTATGTATAGGTAATATATGCAGAAGCCCTATTGCCGAGGTATACCTTAAACACCATCAGCCCGAACTGAATGTATATTCATCGGGTTTAGGTGCTTTAGTGGGTAATTCTGCAGATCCAGTCTCTGTGTTTTTAATGAAAGTTAAGAATATCAGTCTTGAAAATCATTCAGCTCAACAGATAAACTCTGTTCTCGTTTCAGGGGCTGATTTGATTTTGACCATGGAGCAAAGGCATGAGATGTTATCCATAGTAAGTTTCCAGAATCTCGCGGTGAAGTCCATTTGATTGGAAAGTGGAATGATGATCAAGAGATACCAGATCCATACAAAAAGGATATTAAGGTATCTGAAGCTACCTCAAAAATGATTGAGTCTGGATTAGACGATTGGCAAAAAAATATGGACGTAGTGTTATTTTTAACTAATAGCTAGAGTATTTTTACTAAATTGCTTGTTTAAGAACGCTATCAATTGATTTTTGCATTTCGTCGATCCGAGCTACCAAATTATTATTTATATTTGGTTGCTCATTAACCTTAACTAAGTCATGTGCAATATTAATTGCAGCCATAACAGCCACTCTATCTGCACTTAGCGCTTTGCCTCCTTCTCTTACTTTAGTCATGTTGTCATTCACATTCTTGGCTGACACTAAAAGGGACTCGTGTTCACCCTTAGGGCAAGAGATTTTGTATTCTTTTTCTAATATTCTGATTGTGACGGGAATTGTTTCGTTGTTACTCATGGTCTGATCCTTTAAGACGCCTTGTCCATTGCTTTAAGTCTTTCTACCATCGCTTCCACTTGTCCGCGAACCTTGTCATTTTTAGTTTGTAATTCTGACCTTTCTAGCATCAATTGGTTGTTACTATGTTTGACTGAATCATTTTCATCAGATAAGTCCTCACAATAACTTATCAGCTTATCTATAGAGGCCTCTAAGTTTTCTATCTTTTTTTCAAGAGGTATAGTTGCTTCAGGTGATTGACTATTTGGCATTGTAAATAAACCTATTCGTTAAGTTATTATACTAATTTAAGTAGTAATTTAAAAAACGTAGTATACGTAAAATATCAACTAAAACAAAAATCAGTGCAAAAGTACTACTGCTATTTTATTTGAATGCATTCAGTTTCAAGTATTAACAATATTAATGCTTGATGTGTGATGCAGATAAAAAGTGCGTTAAACTCTTTTAAACAGTAAATTATCTCTTAAAGCCATACTAATTCGACAATATTTTCGACTGCTTGTATTAGTTCAAGATTATAGTTTAAAACAATATAAAATAAACCTGACAAAACTTGAAAAATGGTCTTTACTCTGTGTAAGATGCATTTCGCGTTTGTTAATGAAAATTATTGTGTTTTCAATGTTGTACAATATTCTTATACAAGCGCGTAGTTAATTTTAAACCCCCTACACAATTATTATGGAGTATACCAATGAGGAAGAGTATTTTATTAAGCCTTGCTACAGTCGCTTTGTTCAGCACAACTGTTCAAGCAGATACATTAGATGATGTTAAAAAAGCAGGAATGATCAAATGTGGTGTTAGTACTGGTTTAGCTGGTTTTTCACAAAAAGATGAAGCTGGCAACTGGAGTGGATTAGACGTTGACGTATGTCGTGGTGTTGCAGCAGCAGTACTTGGCGATGCATCAAAAGTTAGCTACAAGGCTTTAACAGCAAAAGAGCGTTTTACTGCGCTTCAGTCTGGCGAGATCGATATCCTATCTCGTAACACTACATGGACTCACACACGTGATACCTCACTAGGCTTAAACTTTGCCGGTGTTGTTTATTATGATGGTGCTGGTTTCATGGTTAGTAAAAGCTTAGGTGTTGATAGTGCACTAAAGCTTGATGGAGCTGCAGCATGTGTTCAAGCTGGTACTTCTACGGAACTAGCGATTGCTGATTACTTCCGTGAAAACAACATGAAGTATAAAGTTGTAACGTTTGAAACTTCTGATCAAACACGTTCTGGTTTTGAATCAGGTCGTTGTGATTTCTTAGTATCTGACCAATCACAGCTTTACTCTCTTCGCATTGGTCTTAAAGATCCAGCTGGTGCAGTAGTTCTTCCTGAAGTTATTTCTAAAGAGCCACTAGGTCCTGTTGTTCGTCAAGGCGATGACAAATGGTTCAACATCGTAAAATGGACTGTTAATGCTTCTATCGAAGGTGAATACCAAGGCGTAACGTCTGCCAATGCAGCTGAAATGGCTAAATCAGGTAAGCCTGGTCAACTACGTTTATTAGGTACTGAAGGTGATTTAGGCGAGAAGCTTGGTCTAAGCGCTGATTGGGCTCATCAAATCATTAAGCAGGTAGGTAACTACTCTGAGTCTTTTGAGCGTAATGTAGGTCAAGATTCTCCTCTTAAAATTTCACGTGGCTTAAACGCTCAGTGGAATAAAGGCGGAATCCTTTACTCTCCAGCAATGCGTTAATAGCGACTGCTTAAATAAGGGGCCTTTTGGCCCCTTATTTTTTTCCAGTTTTTATTTTTAATATAATGCTTTGTATCTTGTTGAATTCTTCAATCAAATACAAAAGAGTTTATCAACGATAGTTGAACTTATTTATGCAAACGAATAGCCCAAAAACTAATTCAGCACAACCCAAAGCCGCTTTTTATAATAGAGCAGAAGTTAGATCTACTTTCTTTCAGGTTTTGGTCTTTATAGGTCTAGCCTACTTTTTTTACACTATTTATAATAATACAATTACCAATATGGAAGCTCGAGGCATCCGCACTGGTTTTGGTTTTATGAATCAGTCAGCAGGCTTTGATGTTTTATTATCTTTGATTCCTTTTGAGCCAACAGACTCTTACGGACGAACCTTCTTCGTTGGTTTGTTAAATACTTTATTAGTCTCCTTCATCAGTATTATTTTTGCGACCTTGCTAGGATTTCTAGTCGGCGTATCCAGGCTCTCTAAAAACTGGCTAGTAGCAAAAGTTGCAACAGTGTTTGTTGAGACGTTTCGTAACATCCCGTTACTACTACAAATTTTCTTCTGGTATTTTGCTGTGTTAGCAACCTTACCTGGCGTTAGGAATAGTATTTCTTTCGCTGATTCAATTTTCGTTAATGTACGTGGCTTATTCGTCCCTAAGGTTATTTGGGCTGATGGAGCCAGCGTTGTTTTTTACGCATTAATTGCAGCGATAGTAGGTATGTTCTTTTTGAGTCGTTGGGCGAGGAAACGTCAAGAGCAAACAGGCCAGCCATTCCCACTACTATGGGCAAACTTAGGGCTTTTTATTGGTTTACCTCTTTTAGCTTTTTTCGCAATGAGTTCACCCGCTTCATTAGAATACCCAGAATTAGGTACATTTAGTCTGATCGGTGGATTGAACTTGATTCCTGAGTTAGTTGCTCTATCAATTGCTTTGTCTGTATATACCGCCGCATTTATTGCTGAAGCAGTGAGAGCTGGTGTTCAATCAGTCTCGCACGGTCAGGTTGAAGCAGCCGCAGCACTAGGGCTTCCAAATGCAAAAGTAATGCGTTTAGTGACGATTCCTCAGGCGCTTAGGGTAATTATACCGCCACTAAACAGCCAGTATCAAAATCTCATTAAGAATTCATCCTTAGCTATGGCAATCGGTTATCCTGATTTAGTTGCTGTATTCATGGGTACTACTCTAAACCAAGTAGGTCAGGCCGTTGAGATCGTCTTTATGACGATGCTGGTTTACCTCGTTATCAATTTAACCTTATCGCTGTTTATGAACTGGTATAACGCCCGTATTAAACTCGTTGAGCGATAGGAGATCTATTATGGATAATTCAAATATAGGTACAGACACGTTTAAGGTCGTAGAAGCAAGAAACCCCCCGTCTAATGCTATAGGACCTATCGCATGGATGAGGACAAGCCTATTCTCGTCACCAGTGAATACCTTACTAACGGTATTTTTTGCTTACATAATCATTAAATACATTCCACCTATCATCGACTGGGCATTTATTAGCGCTAATTGGGTTGGCACGACACAAGATGAATGTACTAAGTCAGGTGCCTGTTGGATCTTTATCAAACAGTGGGGCAGCCAATTACTTTATGGCTCATTTCCAGAACATTTACATTGGCGTGTTAATCTAGCCTTAATTGGTTTAGTTGCCGTTGTTGTGTTGCAGTTCTTTTTGCCACAACATTTACGTCGTCGCGTCGGTTGGGTTAGCTTATTGGTATACCCATTAATCTCATTATGGTTAATGGCTGGTGGTTTGGGTCTTGAGACGGTTAGTACAGACAAGTGGGGAGGTTTTTCATTAAATATCCTACTCGCATTTGCTGGTATTTTGATGTCGTTACCGATTGGTATTGTTTGGGCACTAGGTCGTCAATCCGACATGCCTTTTGTAAAAATGGTCTGTGTCTCTTCAATTGAATTATTCCGTGGGGTACCACTGATTACCATTCTGTTCATGGGTTCGGTAATGTTGCCGTTATTCTTCCCGGCAGGCGTTCAGTTAGATAAGCTGATGCGAGCCTTTATCGCGATTACTTTATTCCAATCAGCTTATATGGCAGAAGTTATACGTGGTGGATTACAGGCTATTCCTAAAGGTCAGGTAGAAGCCGCTAATTCGCTAGGTTTAGGTTACTGGAAAACCATGCGATTAATTGTGCTACCACAGGCACTAAAGATCTCGATTCCAAATATCGTGAATACCTTTATTGCATTGTTCAAAGACACCACCTTAGTATTGATCATTGGACTGTTTGAAGTATTAAGTACCATTCAAGCGGCCTTACAAAATTCAAATTGGCTTGGCGGTCACCACATAGAAGGTTATGTGTTTGTTGCCTTTGTGTTCTGGGTTTTCTGTTACACCATGTCACGTATTAGTGTGCATATAGAGAAAAAACTCGATACTGGCCTGTCAAGAAGCTAATTAGATATTCGGAGAAAACATGTCAACTGAAGCAAAAATAAATAGTTCAGAGACCATTATTAAAATGGAAAACCTGAACAAATGGTATGGCACTTTCCATGTGCTTAAAGATATCAATTTAAACGTAACTAAAGGCGAGCGTATTGTTGTCTGTGGCCCATCGGGTTCAGGTAAATCAACATTGATTCGTTGTATTAATCGTCTTGAAGAATTCCAAGAAGGAAGTCTCTCTGTAGATGGTGTTGCACTTAATGAAGACATTAAGAACATTGAATTAGTGCGTCGAGAAGTAGGTATGGTGTTTCAACACTTTAACCTCTTCCCGCATCTTACAATTCTAGAGAATCTCACTCTGGCGCCACTATGGGTTCGTAAAGTTCCTAAGAAGGAAGCTGAAGCAACTGCAATGGAATATTTAGAACGCGTAAAAATTCCTGAGCAAGCACTTAAATTTCCTGGTCAATTATCAGGCGGCCAGCAACAGCGTGTAGCCATAGCAAGATCATTGTGTATGAATCCTAAGATCATGTTGTTCGATGAGCCTACCTCAGCGCTCGATCCTGAGATGATCTCGGAAGTGTTAGATGTTATGGTTGAGCTTGCTGAAGATGGCATGACGATGATCTGTGTAACGCATGAGATGGGTTTTGCAAAGAAGGTAGCTGATAGAGTTATATTTATGGATGCTGGGCAGATTGTTGAGCAAAATAACCCGCAAGAGTTCTTTGATAATCCTCAGAATGAAAGAACACAAGAGTTCTTGAGTCAGATCATTGGCCATTAAATTTTAAGATTACACAAAAAAGCCACCTAGTAAGGTGGCTTTTTTGTGGGTGGCTGTTAAAGAAGATTTAAAACAAGCAATAAGGTGGGGTGTCATTTTTTATAGTATTGAATAAATTAAAAAACAACTTCACCTTTGTATTTTTTAATTTAATTAAGCCTCTTTGACAGGTTCTAAAAGACACTCCTCCACTTTTTGCCTATTTTCAGGCAAGAATTGGATGTAAATACCTTGATTGAACTCAGTAATCGTTTTAACAATCCCTTTGCCTGTTAAACCAATATCTTCTAATTGTTCTTCGCGACTAGCGTGTTCAACGTATTCATCAGGTATGCCTAGATTAATCACAGGTATTTGAATGGCTTGGCTATTTAGATACTCATTCACAGCACTGCCAGCACCACCATTAATGGCATTGTCTTCAAGTGTGATTATCAGATCATGTGATTCAGCAATAGTTTTAATCAAGCTTTCGTCAATGGGTTTTACAAAACGCATATTAACTAGAGTGGCATCAAACGCATCAGCGGCATAAGTTGCTTCTGTTAATAAAGAGCCGAATAATAAAATTGCAACATTTGCGCCTTCTCGTAAGGTTTCGCCTTTGCCCACTTCAAGTGCTTGCATTTTTACTTGTGGGTCGATGCCAATACCTTTTCCACGGGGATATCTAACCGCTGTCGGACCATCTTGCTGAAAAGCCGTAAAGAGCATTTGTCGACATTCATCTTCGGTACTCGGTGCCATTACAATCATGTTTGGAATGCAGCGAAGATAAGTTAAATCATAATTACCAGAATGTGTTGGACCATCATTTCCAACCAAGCCTGCTCTATCAATAGCAAAAACGACAGGTAGATTTTGTAACGCAACATCATGAATCAATTGATCATACGCGCGTTGTAAGAACGTAGAATAGATTGCCACAATGGGTTTTAAACCGTCACATGCCATCCCAGCTGCTAATGTCACAGCGTGTTGTTCTGCAATCGCTACATCGAAGTATCTATCAGGATAATCTTTAGAGAACTGAACTAAACCAGAGCCTTCACGCATGGCAGGGGTAATAGCAACTAATCTATCATCTTGTGCCGCCATGTCGCATAACCACTGTCCAAACACTTGGGTATAAGTAGGACTGCTAGGAGCAGCTTTAGACTTCTGAACACCTTTTTTTAGGTCGAATACTGAAACAGCATGATAGCCAACTGGATCTTTTTCGGCAGGCTCGTAGCCCTTGCCTTTTTGCGTAACCACATGCAAAAACTTTGGCTCATTAATGTCTTTGATATTCTCAAGAATCATGACAAGTTCCATTACATCATGACCATCGACGGGACCATAATAAACGAAACCCATTTCTTCAAACAAAGTAGCTGAAGGAACAATCATTCCTTTGGTATGTTCTTCTGCACGACGTGCAAAACGCTTCATTACTGGCGTTTTGGCTAGAATTTTTTTACTATTTTCGCGCATAGTCGAATAAAAACGACCAGATAATAAACGCGAAAGATATTTGTTTAAGCCTCCAACATTAGGTGAGATAGACATGTCATTGTCATTTAAAACAACCAGCATTTCGGTATCGATATCACCTGCGTGGGCCAAACCTTCGTAAGCCATACCAGCTGTCATTGCACCATCACCGATTACGGCAATCGCATGACGATCTATTTTTTGGTGTTTTGCGGCAAGTGCCATACCTAAAGCGGCACTTATTGAAGTACTTGAATGCCCCACACCGAAGTCATCGTATTTACTCTCTTCACGACGAGGGAAGCCACATAAACCGTCTTTCTTCTTGATCGTGCCTAACTCACTGCGACGACCCGTTAATAATTTATGTACATAGGCTTGGTGGCCTACATCCCAAATTAAACGATCATTTGGCGTGTCATAGACATAATGCAGGGCAACAGTTAATTCGAGCACACCTAAACCAGAAGCTAAGTGTCCACCCGAATCTGAAACCGATTGCAGTAAAAAGTCACGCACTTCAGCACAAAAAGCAGGCAATTCTTCAACAGATAATGCTTTTAGTTCTGCGGGTGAATTTATATTATCTAATAACATATATATTATTTATTCTAAGTCTGTTGTTTCAATTTCAATTGGATATATTCAAGCAATACGCTTAACAATAAAGTCTGCGATCTCTCTTAAAAGATCAGCTTCTTTCCCAAACCCTTTTAAGGAGCTTATGGCTTTTTCATGTAATTTAAATAGCTTTTCTTTAGCCGCCTCCATTCCTATGATCGAAGGGTAGGTTGGCTTTCCTGCGGCGATATCGGCGCCTTGTTGCTTACCCAAGGTTTCGGTATCACTTTGTATATCTAAAATATCATCTTGCACTTGAAACGCTAGACCAATCGACACTGCATAATCGGTTAATTTCAACCGTTGTGCTTCAGCTTCTATCGACTCTGAAACATCGGTGCAATAACTAGCCATTAACACACTGGCTTTGATTAGAGCGCCAGTTTTGTTCAAATGCATTACTTCAAGTTCGTCTTCGCTAATAGTTTTACCAACGGCTGCCAAGTCGATAGCTTGCCCTTTAACCATACCATTAACGCCTGAAGCAGTTGCTAAGATATTAAGGATTTTTAATTGATTTTCTGCACATATACCGTCTATTGGAGTTGATAAAGCCTCAAAGGCTGATGTTTGTAATGCATCGCCTACAAGAACCGCTGTAGCTTCATCATAAGCGATATGTGTCGTAGGTTTACCGCGCCTAAGATCATCATCATCCATGCAAGGCAAATCATCATGTACTAAAGAATAAGCGTGCAACATTTCTATCGCTGCTGCTGCTGAATCAAGCGTTTCCATTTTGACTTTAAGTGCTTCGCCAGTCGCGTAAACTAAGAATGCACGAACTCGTTTACCGCCATTCAGGGCAGAGTAACGCATAGCCTCAGTTAAATAATTAGGTGTTTGAATAGGTAGCAGTGAATCTAAAACGTGTTCAACGCGATCTCTATAAAATGTTCTTGGATTGGCGCTCTGAGTCATAGTTACTATTCAACGCCACCGGTAAAGTCCTGCTCGTCATCATTGCCATCACTCAATATCTTTACGCGGCGCTCAGCATCTTTTAATGCAGATTGGCAAATTCGACTTAGTTTGATGCCATTTTCGAATTCTTTTAAAGAATCTTCTAAAGATAAATTTCCCGTTTCAATTTTTGTTACCAAGGCTTCTAAATCAATCATCGCTGATTCAAAGCTAACTTCAGTATTAGCTGAGCCAGATGTTGAAGATTTTTGTTTGTTATCGCTCATGTCTATCTCTTCGGATTTTCTAGTACTAAATGCATATTATCTTTACATAAAATATGAGGGATCATTTAGTAAATTAAAGCTTAGTTAAAACTAACCTTATGTTGGAATAGAAGCTTAACTTAATTGGCTTTTGATTTCATTAAAGCGTTTTGCCAGACGTTTTTCAGAAACGGGATAAGCCGTGCCTAAATCTTGCGCAAATAGCGACACACGAAATTCTTCCAGCATCCACCTAAACTCAGTCAGCTCATTGCTCGAGCCAAACTTTTCAAGTGCATTCTTATATTCATTCCATAAAGATTGGATTTCTAGGCGCAAGCCACGGTCTTTATGCGCATCACCTGCGAGTTTATCTAAGCGTTTTGCTATCGCTTTTAAATAGCGCGGATACTGGCGTAATTCATCAAGACTAAGGTTATCCAAGAAGCCTGGATAAACTAATGAATTCAGTTGGTCTTTTACGTCGTTTAATGTTTCCAGCAGACTAAAATCAATATTGCCTTTAAGTTGTTTACGAATATTATGATTTAGCGATAGAACCGTAAGTAATTGTTGGCAAAGTTCATTTAAAACATGCGGTATGTTTTGAATATTTTTTTCTAAATGATTCGAGTACTGAGACTCAGTCAATCCAACGCCGTGTTTATGTTCAAGCAATTCACCAGAGATAAAAGTAAGACGATAGGTATTTTCGATAATACTATTTTTTAGTTCGTCACACTTTCCTGTCGAGGCATAGTGCAAACACATCTTGTGTGTTTCAGGTATTTGCTTCAATAAAACTCTTTGTTCAATTGTATATTTAAGCAAAATCAATCGTAA
>JBALXO010000100.1:10636-12994 GCA_036960615.1 Cocleimonas sp.
CTTCAAGATCACGTCCTGCCTTTATTAGTTTTCCGGACTCATCAACCACTTCGTAACGCATTTGCATATGATCGCTAAATTGATAGTCTTCCAGCAATTCTGAATCAATACGATGTCCTGTTAATTTGCGTAATGCTTCGGCAATTGAATTAACCAGTGATGCAGGGGTTGAAATATTCTTAGGATTTTCAATCCTATCTGCATTGATTGATTCTAAGCAGGCTTTGGCATATTCAGGCGCGGGTACAAATTGCTTTCGCACTTGTTTTGGCAAGCTGCGGATAAACTCAGTGACTTTTTCTTCCAGCATACCCGGTACTAGATAGTCGAAGTTATTTGCTGATAATTGATTTAAGGCGGCTGCAGGTATTTTTACACTAAGACCATCATCTTTTTTACCTGGTTCAAAATTGTAATTTAAAGGTAAAACCATATCTGCGATGGTCATATGATCGGGGTAATGTTCGCTCTGTACATGCGAATCATCGCGTTGCATTAAGTATTCTTTGGTTAGTTTTAACGCTGCAGGGTTGTTTTTTTCAAATTCTTTTTGCCATTTATGAAACGCAGGACCGTTGTATATATTGTCTGGGATTAGTTGGTCGTAAAAATCATAGAGGATCTCCTCATCAACCAAAATATCTCGTCGACGTGCTTTAGCTTCGAGGTTTTCAACCTCATCAATCAACTCTCGGTTATGGGTAAAGAAATCAGCATCACATTTATATTCGCCATAAACCAAAGCATGACGGATAAATAATTGTCGCGAAACGATGGGATCTATTGGGCCAAAATTTACACGTTTCTGGGGAGTAACAATCATTCCGTATAAAGAACTCTTTTCATCGGCTACGACCTGCGCAGGTTTTTGCTCCCAACGCGGTTCGCTATAGTGATATTTGAGTAAATGTTTTGCGGCATGCTCAACCCAATCAGGTTGAATTCTGGCAACAGTTCGCGCAAATAAACGCGAAGTATCAACAATCTCTGCCGACATAAGCCACTTAGGCGGTTTTTTGTGTAAAGCAGAACCCGGAAAGACAAAGAACTTGCGATTATTTACACCCTGAAATTCATTGTTTTCCTCTTTGAAGCCGATATTGCTTAATAAGCCAGTCAACAAGCTCTGATGAATAGCGTTATAACTTGAGAGATACTTATCTTCTTCGTCGACTTCTGTATTTAGCGGGTGTTTATTTTTGTGCTTAATCTTAGTTTTAGCCATAAAGTGGGGGGGTGTATTTTTATCTTTTATATTCCTGTTTGGTTGGCTTTCTTTACTGCTCATACGTAATTGGCGATAGGTTTCATTCCATTCACGCAGGCGCATATAAGATAAGAATTCACGTTTGCAGAGCTTTCTTAATTGACCTTGAGAATGCTCTTTATTCATATCATGGTAATAATCCCAGAGCTTTAATAGACTGATAAAGTCAGAACTTTCATCTTTAAAACGGCTGTGTTTTTGATCAGAAGCTTGTTGTTTATCTAGTGGGCGCTCACGAACATCTTGAATCGAAAGCGCACTAACGATGACCAACACTTCATCTAAAACACCATATTCTCTAGCGGCTGACAACATTCGACCCAAACGCGGATCAGTAGGGAAATTCGCCAATTCACGACCAATTGGTGTGATTTTAATATTGTCTCCCTTGGCTTTATTCACGGCGCCTAATTCGAATAACAGCTTATAACCATCGCGAATCATACCTATGTCAGGCTTTTCTAAATAAGGAAAGTCGTATACGTCGCCTAAATTAAGCGAGGTCAGTTGGAGGATTACGGAAGCAAGATTTGTGCGTTGAATTTCGGGTAAAGTGAATTCAGGGCGCGACTCAAAATCGTCTTCTGCATAGAGGCGAATAGCGATACCGCTACTAGTACGTCCACAACGTCCAGAGCGTTGATTGGCAGATGCTTGGGATATTTTCTCGATAGGTAAACGTTGTACGCGTGAGCGCCACGAATAGCGCGAAATACGCGCTAAACCTGTATCAATGACGTATTTAATCCCTGGGACCGTCAGTGATGTTTCAGCAACATTGGTCGCCAAGATAATTCGGCGTGCGCCTGTCGGATGGAATATTTTACTTTGTTCGGCGCCCGAGAGTCGTGCAAATAATGGAAGTATTTCAACGCTAGGTTTATGGTGTTTGCGAAGTGCTTCACTGGCTATGCGAATTTCTCGCTCACCTGAGAAGAATATTAATATTCCTCCGGGAGCCTCTGCCATCAATTCATCAGTGGCATCAACCATCGCTTGTAAAAGGTCTTTTTCTTTGGCTTCTTCTTTTGCCACCTCGTCTTGTTTATCATCAGGTATTAAAGAATTGTAGCGAATCTCTACAGGGAAGG
>JBALXO010000101.1:0-12650 GCA_036960615.1 Cocleimonas sp.
ATACCCATTTATCAGATTGACGCTTTTACAAGTGAGGTTTTTCGAGGCAATCCTGCGGCAGTATGTTTGCTGGATAAATGGCTCGAAGATGATGTTCTTCAAAGTATAGCAGCAGAAAATAACCTAGCGGAAACGGCTTTTATAATAAAAAAGGGTAGGGAGTATGATCTTAGGTGGTTTACTCCTTCAGTTGAAATAGATTTATGTGGTCATGCGACATTGGCTAGTGCTTTCGTGATTTTCAAATATCTTGAGCCAGAATTAAACTATATTTCATTCAGTACTATGAGTGGCGAACTGACCGTATCGATGGATCCTTCAGGAAAACTTTCAATGGATTTTCCTGCTCGTGTACCAACAAAAACTACTACAAACGAAATAATCGAACAGGCATTTGGGATTTCACCTAAAGAGGTATGGGAGTCTGAAGATTTGATGCTACTTTTTGAGTCTGAGAGTGAGATCCGTAATCTTCAGCCAAACATACATAAAATTTCTGAAATAACTGATTACTTTGCTGTGATCGTAACTGCACCAGGTGATAATGTTGATTTTGTTTCTCGCTTTTTTGCCCCTAATGCGGGAATACCTGAAGATCCGGTTACTGGTAGAGCGCATTGCACTCTAGTGCCATTTTGGTCGAAAAGGTTAAACAAGCCAGAGCTTCACGCAATTCAACTCTCAGAAAGGACAGGAGAACTGTTTTGTGAAGATAAAGGAGAGCGCGTTTTAATGAGTGGTTATGCAGCGTTGTTTCTCAAAGGGCAAATATACTTATAACAAACAAATAAGGTCGTTATATGGATGTTGACGTCTTGATGCATTCAGAATTTAGCTGATCTGTAGGGCCCCATTTTTATTACTTTAACTTCATCTTCAATATTAGATATTTTGAAAGTCCGTTGATCATATCCACTGATATTCTTACGTTTCGTATTGTTTGGTAATGGAACGTAATGATATTTGACGTGAGCTATCGATTCAGTGTCACTGATTTTTATTATTTTGAATTTAATAACACTATCAATTTTAAAAGTACCTGCCCATTGTCCTTTATTATTGTAGTAATCCACTATAGCTAGCAATGTAGGATTCTGTTGATAGGGTATTGAAGCTGGTGTAGGAATTATCTCTATAGCAGGATTGCTAATAAAGTACATAGTTAACGTCGTTTGGACCGCAAGGATGATTGCACCTACTGTACTTAACATCTAAGTCTCCTTTTGATTATCTTTAATTTCCATAATGAATAACCAAGACTTATGTGCTTACCTCCAATCTGACTAATGTTTCCATTTGAATTGGTGTTTGAATCATGGAGTTGTTGCGAGATACCCTTAAGTCTTTAGTAATGGATGCTAAGCTTAATTCTGGGTTCCTTTTCATCGCCATTGCTGCAATTGTTTGGCCAGTTCGACCGACTCCTGCTCTGCAATGTATGACAGGTAACATTTTTTCTGGGTCGTTGATCGCACTGTCATTTTGTTTTTCGTAGAATTCTCTTTTTTCAGCAATAGTAGATTCGATTAATGCGACTAATTTAGTGGTTGTTTCTGGGCTAACGGTTTGGTGATCTGGCCAGTTATGCACATGTATAAGAGGAATATCGATTGCTTCCTGATATCCAGAAACGTCCATTTTATAAACATAAGCCTCAATTCTATTACCTAGCTCTACACGACGAATTGGAATAGACCCAGTCTTTATTTGTCCAAATGTTTGAGGGCTTGAGAAGTAATCAGGTAATTTATTTTTTTGAATATCGTAATTACTTGCCAGAATAACTAAAGCGGGCGTGCGATTATCGACCATCATTTGAAATTGAGTTTCTAACTGATAATCAAATGGGTATTGAGTCGCGATCGCGATGTTATCTCTGTTAATAACAATGCGGTTTCCATTAAGATCTTCATGAACGCTTGTTTCAGAAGAATCTGACATATTAAACCGGTCGCGTTTAGGATCAGGTAATCTGCGTTCTGCTTCACCTTTGATATCCATCAGTTGCATCACATTATTTCTAATTACAGAATTGCTTTGTTGATTCATATTTTTGTCTATCTGTTTAAATTCAGTAAATTGCTTCTACTTGTCTTTAGGAATTTTCCTATTACCTTTTTGGCTCTTGTGGAACCTGAAAATGTACTTATTTGTAAAAGGCTTCAATCGTTCCTTTTTGAGTTATCAACAGTGGTTGTCCGCGACGGTCTAAGGCATTCGCAGAAGCGACTTTTACCCAGCCTTCACTGATGCAATATTCATCAATATCGAAACGCTCTTTGCCGTTCAACTTAATACCAATGTTGTGCTCGAAAATTTCTTCCTCATGGTATGGGCTCCGAGGATTGGTAGAAAGGCGATCTGGTAAAGTTGGTTTTGGTTTAGTGTCGCACATGTTCATGACCTGAAGTGAATAAAAAGTGAGTTATTGTAAACAGTATTATTGTAAATAGTAATGATCTTACGCTCAAGAACGCTTAAAAATATGACAATTAAAAATCGATTCAGTATATAAAGTACGGAATGCTTTACACTATTCAATTGAATAAATTAATTGAGTATAAAAATGAGCGAAAAAGAAGTATTACTAAAGACAATAAATGAAAAAAAAGCCGAGCTAATTAGTGCTAGAAAAGGAACTGACACATGGAAGTCTGGACGTACACAGAAATCAGGAAATTCTCAACTATCTGTTCTGTCTGTACAGTCACTAGAAAAAGAAATAAAAAGCTTAAGTGAAGAACTTAGAAAGCTTCAGAATGCAAAATAAATAATTCGGATCTAACAATGGAAAGTTTGGGTTGCTAAATATCAATTTAATACCCTTGTGCTTAATAAAGTAACGACATAGTTTCACTTAACCGTCGTATTGATTTATCAGAGCGTCGATTCTATATAAATTAGAATCAGCTAAGTCAGGATTAGCTTATACTTAATTAACCTTACTGTTTTTGTGGAGTTAGAATCCAGTGAATAATAATTCACATCATGCTTTAGAAAAGACCAAACCGAGACATTTTGGTTTTCTGATAATGCCTAACTTTTCTCTGATAGCTTTTGCTTCAGCTATCGAGACGTTGCGTTTGGCGAATGAGGTTAATGGTTCTGAAATTTATACTTGGGAAACGATCACATCTACTGATAATGAGGTAAGGGCGAGTAATGGTTTCGTCTTTAAACCCGATAGAAAATTACAAGACGTAGAAACTTACGAAACGCTTTTCGTTTGTGGTGGAAACAGAATTCAAGAATTTTGGACTGATTCAATTGGTAAATGGCTACGCAAACAAGATGCCAAGGATATACCTCTTGGTTCATTATGCACTGGGGCTTATATTTTAGGCCGAGCAGGCTTATTGAATGATTACCGATGCACCATGCACTGGGATAGCATTGCGGCCACCCGTGAAGAGTTACCGCATTTACAATTGACCGATGATATTTACGAAATTGATAGAAACCGATATACCTGCGCAGGTGGAACCGCTTCAATTGATTTGATGCATCATTTAGTTGCTTTGCAACATGGTCGTCGATTAGCGGGAGCTGTGAGTGAAAAACTCTTAGTCGATCATGTGCGGGTTATGGATGACCCGCAACGCATTCCGTTGCGTCAGCAAATAGGAACAGGTCAGCCGAAGCTTACAGAAGCAGTGCGTTTGATGGAATCGAACCTTGAAGAGCATTTGTCTCCTAAAGAATTATCGGATTATGTGGGTTTGTCGGTTCGCCAATTAGAGAGACAGTTTCGGGAGTATTTGGACTGCACACCAATGCAGTATTATTTACGCCTACGTCTCAGAAATGCCCGGCGTCTACTTTTGCAAACTGAGAAATCTGTCACCAGTATCTCAATATCTTGTGGCTTTAAATCTTCGCCGCATTTCAGTAAATCATATAAAGATATGTTTAATGTATCGCCCAGCGAAGAACGTCGGATGATTCTTAAGTATGATCCTTAGGGGTATTATAGAAATCTAAAATATCTATCTAATTTGAAAAAGGCAAAAAGGTGGGGGGTGTCTTTATTTTTTTATAATTAACCGTTAATAAAGAAATATAGTGATTTTTAGTTTGTCTGAGATGAGACCTGCTTGAACACAAATAATATGCTCATGGCTATTCATATTGATGTTTTATTTGGTTTTAATTTTGTTGCCTCTAGCACGCCAAGCGCGCATATCACCTTTTAAATGATATAACTTATTCTTACTGGGATGCCCAATATATTGAAGGTAATCGGTTAATTTTCTGACTCGTATGCCAACGTGGCAATAAAAAATAATGTCTTTATCTATGTATTCGTCCAATAAAGAAATATCTTTAGCTATCCCTGTGATCGGCACATGTATAGCTCCATCAATGTAACCTGCATTGACTTCTTCTTGAGTTCTAATATCGATGAGTACCGTATTAGGGTCTTTTAGTTTTTCTGCTAGTTCTTGTTGGCTTATATGTGTCACGCCATTTTTAAAATCGGCAGCATGAGCACCAACGGAAATTAATGAGATGAGGTACGTGGCTAATAAGATGTGCCTAATAAAGGCTTTCATCTAAATATTATCCTTATTAAACGGAGTTTTTAGGCTCCATGCTAATGAAGCGGGTGATTTTGTCTGATACTCATCAAGCCCAATAACCATATCGTCGTGCCCTAGTTTTGGCTGCGCGATATAGGTTTTAAAGATGCGATCCCAGATTGATAAAAAGAAGCCATAGTTACTGTTAGTTTCTTTTCGGATGGTCGAGTGATGTACTCGATGAAAATCAGGGGTGACGATAATGAAACGTAGCGCCTTATCAAGCCATGAAGGTAATCGGACATTAGCGTGATTGAACATGGCAGAACCATTCAAAACAACTTCAAATAGGAAAACAGCGATGGGTAACGGCCCTAAAAGAAGTATGAAACCACATTTATATAGCATTGAAAATAACACTTCTATAGGGTGAAAACGTATACCTGTGGTGACATCGATATCCCGATCAGCATGGTGAACTTTATGAAATTTCCAAATCATTGGTACTTTATGTGAAAGCACATGCTGAAAATAGATGAGTAAATCTAGGATTACAAAGCCAATCAGTATTTCTAGCCAAAAAGGTAAAGGTGTAGGAGATAGCGCTATCAAGCCATAACCGTTATCTAGCGCATATTCAGCCGCTGCAATAGCGGTAATAGGTCCTAAAACCTTGATGGCGATAGAGTTGATAACAGATAATGATAAATTGTTAAACCAACGGGCAGGTCTATCCATCACCCGCTTTTTGCGAGGCCATAAGGCTTCTGCTGATGCCATTACCAACAAAACAGATGCAAATACTAGTAAGCGAATTAAGCCTTGATCCATAATTATCTTTGAAGCTGAAAGTCCGTTATTTTAAGGTTTTTAAGAGTGTGTGCTAATACCTAAAATTGTATATGAGGGCAAAAATTGATAAAAGCGGTAATTAGCAAAATAATACCAGCATAACCTCATGGTGTCTTAGGCCCCATAAAAACCAAGCTTATTAAGAAAAGGTCGATGAAATTGCGCAAAATCCAATCGATAGAATTTACATTAGATGTGAACATATGATTTTTCTAAAGTTTAAAATAGTCGAATAATGATAATTGCCTAGTCAGTCAACTAAGTCATGAGACTAAGTCTCACTAAACGTAATAGTTGTGATTTTGGATCCGTTTATAAGATTACGAACTGAATAAATCAGGATAGTGAAAAATGGCAAAAAGGTAGGGGGGTCTTTAAAGCAATTATTAAAGAGCAATCTAGTGAATAAGTTCTTTTAATTCTTATTTTGTGATTCTTCCTTATCCGCTTTTCTAGCTGCCTTGTGTTGTTCTTCGGTATTGCCTTTTTTCCAGTAACTAGAAATGTAGAGATGTGACTTTTCAACGCCACGGTCTACCTTTAAATAGTTTCGGATTTTTTTCATTGTTTTGAATTCACATGCCGCCCAAACAGCAACTTTACCGAGCTGCCATTTTGCTTGTTCAATGGCATGAAATAGGGGGGATGCATCAGAACCGGGTGTTTCATTTATCACCCATGTTAATTCGATATTTGCAGGTATTTGTAAGTCCTGTTTGTCGGCTTCAGAGAGAATTTCAATGAACACTTTGCCGCGTGCGTTTTCTGGTAGCAATTTAAGATTAGCTTTTAATGCAGGTAATGCTGTCATATCCGCAGCTAGCAAAAAACAATCAGCTTCAAGATTGATAAACCTGACGGGACCTGGGCCAAAGAAAGAAATTTCATCACCTGCTTTTGCGTTGAGTGACCAAGGTACTGCAACGCCATGCGATGAGCATTGAATAGAAAGATCTACAGAAGCATCTTGAGAAACATTGTTATGGCTATGCAACATGAAATCGATGTCGATTTCATTGGGCGCTATACGTTGTTCGGAAAGGGTATAGGTTCTCATGGGAGCCTTATCCAGTTCCGGCTGTTCAAAGAACATTTTGATGACTGCGCCCTCTGAATTCGTAGGAAAATCATTCAAAGCATCGCCGTATAGAGTTACTCGACGCATATTGGGTGTCAGCTGACTTGTTGATTTAACCGTTAATGTTTTGGGAATACGTTTGTATTTAACATCTTTTTTTTGATCACTATTACTCATGCTTTTCCTTTGAATTTACCCATTAAACTATTCATTAAACAAAAACCTTCTTAGTGATTGCTTTAAATTGCTAACATGGTGCTTATGATACATCGCTCACTCAATAATGAATTAAATACTCTTCTCTTTAATTTTGAAATACTCTAAATTATTTACACCTTGGTATTGGCTATTGTTAAAGCTTCTTGCATTAACAATCTTTGCCATGCTCGTATACTTTGAAATAATCACAGCATTGATTATTTTTGATAAGCCAGCAGTGAGTAATGCGAACTCGGGGTCTTTGGCATACTGCGAAGCCTGTGGGATATTCGGACCTGTCATTTATGGAGTTGAGGCTGGAGTTAAATTCTTAGGTAAGGTGGGCCCCGTTTTTCAGTGGTTATTTACTATGGCTTTTCTCATCAATAGTGTGCTGCTGGTTTTTTGGGTATTTATTATTCGAGCTTCATTTAAACACCAAAAATGGGGAGCAATTGTTATCGCGATTTTAAGTGCGGCTTCACTTTTCTTCTTTATCCCAGTGGCTTTAGAGCAACAATATTTTGCAGTTTTACCTTCGCTCTTGGTTTTTTGGATTGCTTTAACCTGCTCGCTAGCTAAACCTGAAACATAAAATAAAAACGGTCGTCATTAGCGAGGCAATGAAGAAGCACAGTGTCAATTATTCCAGGCGCGTTTTTTTGAAATCGATGAAAAGGTGGGGGGTGTCATTTTAATATTTGTATATTGTCTATACTTTAATGAGTTATTCAAAAAAAACATTTATTGGAGAGATCACTATGGTATCCAAAAAGCCTTCTATTCCTGAAGAAATAATGACTCGTTGGCGTCGACTCGTTAATATCATGGGACGAGTAACAGATACTTCTGCCGCACTCATCACGCAGATACATCCTGAAACTATTGAAATGTTAATCAGTAGTGATTCCGCGAATAATCCCTATCAGGCAAATGAGGTAACGCCACGTAGGTGCGGCTTATATTGCGATTGGGTGGTTGATCAAAAACTGCCTTTGCTGGTCAATGATGCAGCTAAAGATAGTTATTGGGAGAACAATCCTGATATGGCTCATAATTTAACTTTTTATCTAGGTTACCCTTTGTGTTGGCCCGATGGTGAAGCTTTTGGTACGCTTTGCGTTTTAGATGCTGAAGATAATCTAAGTGCAAAAAAATACCGTGAGTTGATTGAAGAGTTTCAAACTATTGTCAATCAAGATTTAGCTTTCATTCTAAATCAGTCAGTACAACAACAAGAACATAATGATTTTGCAAAGCTTTTAGCGCAACAGCGTAATGAGGTGAAAAGCAGAGCCAATGATTTGGCGGAAATAAATACAGCCATGCGAGTTTTACTGAATCACAGAGAGAAGGATAAAGAAAATTTGCAGGATGAATTATTAGATGAAATTCGCCAGACTGTGAAACCTTGGTTAGACAAGTTGGAACATACCGAGCTGCAAAAAGATCAGCAGTTATATATAGCCCGTATTCGAGATCATTTAAGTGATTCTGCTGAGTTGCCGCACAAATTTTGGTATTTACTAACAGGAATGGAGCAACAAGTAGCTAAGGCAATTAGCCATGGTTTATCCAGTAAATTGATAGCTAAACAAATGTTTGTAGAAAAAAGTACGATCGATTTTCATCGGCAAAATATTAGACAAAAACTCGGTTTAACTAGTAGTAAAACTAACTTGAAATCATTTTTGCTAAGCTTCGAACATTAAAATAGGGGGAGTTCCCCTTATTTTTCCCTAATATCCTCTTATTCTATTTACTTCTATTTTTCTAAATGATTAACGGCCTCGTTAATCAAGAGTAGGAGAAGAATATGAATAAATGTCTTAAATACCTCGCAGCATCTTTACTAGTTTCAGTGTTCGCCAGTCAAGCTATGGCCGAATCACGGTCATGGAAATTTAGTGAAAATAACAATCGCGTTATTGAAGCTCAAATAAAGGGTGGAGATCCTGATAAAGCCGGAGATGTCATTATCGATTTTTTTGGACATATGGCATTTAGAATTACCTCTCCTGATGGTTTGAAAATTATGATAGATCCATGGCGTAATGATCCTTCCGGTTATTGGGGCGTGTGGTTTCCTAATCCTTTTCCTGAAGTGCCTGTTGATTTAGTGCTTTCTACTCATGCTCATTTTGATCATGATGCGGTCTATCGTCCCCATGCTACTCAAGTATTAGAGCGCCTTTCAGGAGAATATAAGCTAGGTGACATTAAAGTGACTGGTCTTGCTGATAAGCACATGTGTGCTGCAAAAGGTTGGTATAAATGGACTGAGGCAGATGAAGAATTTGGTCAAGATTTCTGTGCTAAAGAAAATGCAATGCATATGGATAACTACATTCAAGTGATAGAAACCGGTGGTGTTAAAATCGCTCATTGGGGCGATAACAGACCTATTCCTGCACCACATGTTGAGGCGATACTGAAAACTGTTGATGTATTGATAATGAATATCGATGACTCTCAACATATTTTAAGTTATGAAGATGTCGACAATGCATTGGCAAAATACCAGCCAAAAGTGGTTATCCCAGGACACTATTATACTAAAGGTGCCAGTAGTGTTTTAACCACTTTGAGTTCTGCAGATGTGTGGGTGGGTAAGCAAAAGGATGTGACTAGAATAAAGACCTCTCGTTTAGTTGTGAACCCAGATAAAATCAAAGAAATGAAGAACGCTGTTCATTATTTCGGGATGAATCATACTAAGGAATAAGCAGCTTAAATTTGATTTACAAAAAGCCCGATTAATGTTCGGGCTTTTTTGTATCTATGATTTTCCAACAAAAGAATGAAAAGCTATAAAAAAGTGGGGTAGTGTTCATGTCTAAATACCTTTTTTAAGTTAAATTTAGTTTTAGATTAGTATTTCCTGTATTTTTCGTAATACTTATTTGTCTCTTTGCTGTTATTAGAAACGCAGATTTATTCTTTTTAGATTCTAGTTGATTGTTAAAGGGTGCTGATCAGTTGTTTCTGGAGTGGGCCGATAGTCAGTGTTGAGAGTGACAAATTATTAATAACTTATCGAATATATAAAATGATTTTGATGCTTGTAATGGGTTTGTATTTATTTTTAGTGGCTTGTAGAGCACAAACCTTCAAAAATTATCTGCTGGGATTTTTATCGCTCCTTTTATTTCAAAGTGGTGGTTTAATGGCAGCAGATAATAGTGGCTCCAATAAAAGCCAATTCCCGATTCCGCAGGCATCCTTTCAGAACTATTTGAAAGACTCATGGGCTTACCTGAGTCAGAACAGTCTACAGCAAAGATCTCCTGAGGAGATTGCACTAAATATGCCGTTTGAATTAGCCGCCAATAGCGAAGCTGATTACAGAGGGAAGTTTCTGCTCATCCATGGTCTCCATGATTCGCCTTTTGTTTGGCGCGATGTGGCACAACAGCTCTCGCAACGAGGTTTCGATGTGCGAGCAATATTGTTACCCGGACACGGTACAACGCCAGAGCATTTGTTAGATGTGCACTATAAAGATTGGTTATCAACGTCTAGACAGCATTACAAATTATGGAACACAGATGAAACACCTTTTTACCTTGGTGGATTTTCTTTAGGCGGTGTTATTGCCACAATGCTGTCTCTTGAAAACAATAACGTATCAGGACTGTTTTTATTTTCTCCTGCTTTTCATAGTCGTTTAAATCACTTACTAAGATGGTCATGGATATATGGAAAGTTTAAGCCTTGGGTATTTGGTGGCATGATTATGGAAGATAATCCGTCCAAGTATAATTCGATTCCTATCAACTCAACGAATCAATATTACCAGCTAGCGCGTGTTTTGAAGAGCAATTGGAGACGCAATAAAGTTGCTTTTCCGACTTTAGTGGTTGTATCAGAAAATGATTCTGTCGTTGATATACCTTATGTAAGGAAAACGTTTAACAAACGGTTTAGCCATACAGCTAGTAGGCTAATCGCTTACAGCGCGAATCCGAAATTTGATTTGAATCAACGAGAAATTCTGCGCAACAGTGCTTTTCCAAATAGGCGAATCCTCAATCAGTCACATTTAAGTTTAATGAACGCCCCGCATAATTCTTTATATGGTGGTGGTGATAGCAGTGGTAATGGTTTGCTGGTTTGTAACGGCAATGAATGGCCTATATTTTCAGCCTGCTTAATATCTAAAGAACATTGGTACGGTGCGCAGCATACCCCATCACCCGATGGTGTAGCGGTTGCTCGAACAACGATTAATCCTGACTTTGCCTTTATCTTTGAAGAGTTTGATAGAGTCTTTTCTAAACATTAGGAGATTGGTATTGAGATGAAAAATTATCTATACAAGGAACTGAATTGCTTGTTTGAAGTCAAATTTTAAACTAGCGTTTAAAGCCAAATTTTCAGTTGAGGAAATCATGCAATCATTACGTTTAATAAATTACCTAGCTCTTTTATTGGCACTTTTTTCATACAGTAGTTATGCCTATTCTTCTGATAGTTTGATCACTGGAAATGCAGGCTCAAAGCTCAATGCTGAAAGCTTTGGGAAGTTCGATCAACCGTGGGCCATGACTTTTCTACCGAGTGGAAAACTATTAGTCACGGAAAAACCAGGTAATTTGATCTTATTCAATCCAAATGATCGTTCTAAGGTTAATGTGAAAGGCTTGAATGAAGTAGCTTATGGTGGTCAAGGTGGTATGGGAGACATCGTTCTTCATCCTCAATATAAGAAAAATTCCTGGGTTTACTTGTCGTATGCTGAGCAAGATGCAGCAGGGAAAAGAGGAGCTGCTGTTGCACGAGCCAGATTACGTCATACTTCCGCAAAGCCAAAACTGGAAAACCTTGAAGTTATTTGGCGACAAACACCCAAAGTATCTGGCGCTGGGCATTACTCACACCGACTGGCATTTAGCCCAGATGGACATTTATTTATCACATCTGGTGATCGGCAAAAATTGACTCCTGCTCAAAGCTGGGAACAAGATCTGGGTAAGGTCATCAGATTAAATGCCGATGGATCGGTGCCAAATGACAATCCGTTTCAAGACAAAGGCGAACTGGCAAAAAGCTTTTGGTCCCTCGGGCATAGAAATATGCTTGGTATTACTTTCGATAAACAAGGACAGTTATGGACACACGAAATGGGTCCTAGACACGGTGACGAATTGAACCGAACGATTGCAGGAGATAATTACGGTTGGCCTATTGTTTCATGGGGAAATCATTACTCTGGTTTACCCATTCCTAACCATGATACCCGACCAGAATTCAATGCGCCCGAGGCCTACTGGGTCCCAACTATTGCTCCTTCAGGTCTAATAATTTATAACGAACGACTATTTCCAAAGTGGCAGGGTAATGCCTTTATCGGTGGACTTAGATCAAGAGCACTGCTTAGAATCAATATTGACGGTGATAAAGCCAATGAAGTCGAGCGTTTTGACATGGGTAATCGTATCCGAGAAGTTGAGCAAGGACCTAAAGGTGCCATATGGGTTCTGGAAGATAAACAAGGTGCTCGTCTGCTTCGACTCACTCCATATAATTAGGCAATAGGATGAGAGTGAATAATAGAGAAAAATTCCAACCATAGGAGCGATCTAGACGATGCTTGATCTTAGTTAGGACTATCTGAAGTAGATTTGTTAGGGTTGAGTTATAGCTCAAATACCTTCTGGATTACCTTTTCTTAAACTAAACGTAATCACAGTAGGCATTTGAGCTGATATTTTAAGTTATTGTTACAAGCTTTATTCTGCAGGAGGAACTGGTTGAATAGTATCTGTAGTTTCTTCTTTCATCTCTTCGACTTTCTCAATAACGTCAGGTGATTGATCCACCACATCAGTTTTACCTGTGTTGTCGCAACCTGTTAAGTTCACAGCACTCATTGCAACTACCAAACTTGTAAGTATCATTGAAATTTTCATAATTCATACCTCTGGTTTCATCCTTTCTTCAGCTTGTACTTCAGGCAGAAAAATAACAAATAAGTTCAAATAAATATTTTCGGTTATGAC
>JBALXO010000003.1:0-17568 GCA_036960615.1 Cocleimonas sp.
TTATTGCATTACTTCATGCGTAAGCCAGAAAGAATCCACAGTAGAAGCCAACTTCTAGACCAAGTCTGGGGTCAAAGTACCTTTATTGATGAGCGTACTGTTGATGTGCATATATTACGTTTACGCAAAATTTTAAAGCCTCTAGGCCTAGATAAGATGTTAAAAACCGTGCGCGGTGCTGGTTATCGCTTCACAGAAAAGCTTGATGGATAGTTTCAATGAGCAATTCCGATGAGTGATATCAATGAACAACGATGATTGGAGCATTGAACGTTGGCGCATCGTACTGGTGTTGTTTCTCGCGTTTCTCGGCGGGATACTTACAGGATTTTGGTTAATTTCTCTAGTCTTTGCCTTGTTAGGTTACATTGGCTGGTTGCTTTATAAACTGAGCCAACTGCACACTTGGTTGATTAAAGGCGCAAAACCCTCACTTTTACCCGATAGCAATGGCCTTTGGGAACGCATAACTCAACAAATACAATTGACTCATAAAAAGAGTGATAGACGCAAAGAACGAATGGCAAACGTGTTGAAGCGCTTGCAAGGAATCATTACGGGATTACCTTATGCGACTGTTGTACTCAATGAAAATAATGAGATTGATTGGGCAAATGCGCACTCTAATGAATATTTACATATCGACATCAAAAAAGATCGTGGACAAAGAATTGATAATCTCATTCGCTTACCCGAAGTACATAAACTATTAGAAAATAATTCCACTAAAGAAATTGAAGTGAGCTTTTCCACAGGAGACTATGGACTTGAAAGACAAGTCGCTATTCAGGTTATTCCTGTAGAAGATGGCTTAAAGTTATTAATCGCAAGAGACATCAGCGAACGCATTAACATCCATCGTATGCGCAAGAATTTTATTGCCAATGCATCACATGAACTGCGCACACCACTGACGGTTATCGCTGGTTATTTAGAAATTATGCAGGAAGACGATAGTTTTCCTGAGAATCTACAACCTGCAATTTTATCGGCATCAGATCAATCGATTCGAATGCAGCGCATCATTGAAGATTTACTAACGCTTTCACGCCTTGAAAACTCTGATCTTAATGATAATTCCAACAATATTATCAATGTTCCATCGGTATTAGAAAGAGTCTATGCTGATGAGACTTCGTTGATTGAAAACGACACTCATGTAATCGAAAAGGATATTGATGAGAACTTGAAGCTTAAAGGCTCTGATGCAGAAATAATCAGTGTGTGCAGTAACCTCGTTCATAACGCCGTTCGACATACGCAAGATGACACAAAAATTACGATTCAATGGCAACTGAATCAAGACAATGAAGCCTGCCTAAAAATTACAGATAATGGACAAGGAATTCCAGCTGAGCATATTGTGCATCTAACAGAACGTTTCTATCGAGTCGATAAAGGACGCTCTCGTGACAAAGGTGGTACAGGCCTAGGGTTAGCGATTGTGCAACATATCGTACAGCGTCATGGTGGCAAGCTAGTCATCAATAGCATGGTAGGAAAAGGCTCTGAATTTATTGCCTGTTTCCCTTCATCTAGGGTTGTAACTAATTAATAATGACACCCCCTACCTTTTTGACACTTCATATTATTAAAAAGTGTCAAAAAGGTAGGGGGTGTCATTTTAAGCTTTAATATCAGCCGTATTAGCGTTACATAGCTTAATCAAATCGTCAGGCACAATCTCAATTTCTAAACCACGTTTGCCGCCGCTTACAAAAATACTAGTGAAATTTAAAGCTGATAAATCAAGTGTAAAGGGCAAACGCTTTTTCTGACCAAGCGGACTAATACCACCCAATATGTAACCCGTCGCATTTTGTGCAGCCGTTACATCTGCCATACTTGTTTTTTTAGCTTTAAGTGATTTCGCTAAGGCTTTTAGATCCAATTGATGACTAACAGGTACGATAGCAATCGCAAGTTGCTTACTATTGTCCTTAGGATCACAAGAAATAACGAGTGTTTTGAAAACTTGTTCAAGTGCTTGGTTTAAACAATTCGCCGCTTCTTCTCCATAAGAAGAAGACTGAACATCATGCGGGTATTCATGTAACTTGTACTGAATACCCGCTTTTTTTAACGCTTCAATCGCTGGTGTCATACGAGTTTTGTTGCGACTAGTTTTTACGGCTGATCATGTTTAGTAAAAATCAGGGTTTAGTACTGAATATGGTACTTAATAGCTAAACCACGCTTATCAGCACTGGTGTTAGAATCCATTCTTCCACCTGCTTCACCAATTTTCTTTAGCATTTCCATGTCAGGCATTTCTGCTGAATTTTTCGCATCAGCTGGTAAAGCATCCATGATATTAGTTATGATTTTCATATAACCTCCTAAATCCATACTAGAAAATGAGATTTCAGGAGTTTTACTACTATTCTCCATCAAGGCTGGTTTGTCGTTTCCGATAAAAATATTGATCGCTTTTTCGGTACGACTGAGGAAAATTTCAGGTGCTTTAACCCCTCCTTTAGCAGGAATAAGGCCATCAGGCAGTTTTACGACGCTACCATCTGCTGGAATATTTAAAGACATAATCGGTGGTACCATCATTCCTGCCATCGCGATCAATCCTGCGGGATCATTTGAACCGAGTGAAACAACAGCATCTACTTTTTCAGGCTGCATTCTCTTATCTAATTGAATATCAGAAACCGATGCATACACTGAATTGAATTGAGACAAGCCCATATTCATTACCATCGCCATGCCACCCATGCTCTTACGGATTTCGTTAGCTTGAATGAAAGAGCATTTATTATCTTCACCAGATTTAATTAAAAAATTTGAATACTGGGTTAATGCATCTCGCATTTTGCTGAAATTTATGTTCACCCCAAAATCAAAAATTGCATTATCAGTGCGTTGAGGAATATTTGTAGCATTCGCTAGTGTTTGCAACGTAGTGCTTACATCGCTAGATGTTTTAAACAGAACTTCATAATCGATAACTTTTTCTGCAAGGTTAGTAGTGCCGAATACAATTTCAGTCATATTATCTAAATGATCTTCAGCGACAGCTAAGCAACCATCCACTGTTTTATTATCCATTTTGCCTTCCATCTCTTGAACAATCATAGGCTTGGCATAATTAAACGCACTTTTTAGATTGATAAAACCATCACCATAACCAGGATAGTTATTCTCTTCTAAAAAAGACTCCCAATTTGCAACACTGTATGAATCTTTAGGATCTGCTTCACCCATCAAGTGTTTTTTAAGGCTCTCTTTTTTATCAGTGCTGAATGCAGAAATAGCTATATGGTCATTTAAGAAAATAGCAGACATTGCCATCTGACCTTTTGGGTCTGTACTTTCAAAACAGTCAAATTCACCACACTTTGAAAACTCAATTTTATACGATGATTTTTCTTCTGCTCGTTTGATCATTGCCATCATTTTATCTTTATCAGCAATGCCAATACGCATCACTGGCATCATCTCGTAACCATAAATAACGCTTTTTGTTTCAGCTGACATACCTGTTTCAGAGATTTTATCGCTTGATAATAAAGCGCTATATTCCTCTAACAATGCACTAAAAAACTTACCCGGCCCTTCGCTGCTAGCCATGGCTTTTTGCATACCATCAGAACTACTTACCAGCGCTAACATGTCTTTGCCACGTTGCATGTGATCGTCCATTACCTTTTT
The DNA here is from genome assembly GCA_036960615.1 of Cocleimonas sp. Lineage (GTDB taxonomy): Bacteria > Pseudomonadota > Gammaproteobacteria > Thiotrichales > Thiotrichaceae > Cocleimonas. The sequence continues at coordinate 3,661 of JBALXO010000003.1, forward strand.
AGGAACCGACTCTTTATTAGCAATTAAATAAGCTGTATCAACAGGTACATGCATTAACAGTGATTTAAAATCGGCACCATTTTTTTTATCGCCACCAAAAAGTTTCGAAAAGAAACCATCGGCATGCACAGCGCCAGTTGTTGAAAGTACAATTGCTAGAGTGGCGACTGTTAGTAATTTTAATTTTATATTCATGCTGATCCCTCAGGTATTAATTATGTTTTACGCAGTTTAACAAAAATAATACTGATAAAATGTGAAATATGTTGGATAAAAACAATTTAGTTGGATTTTTGCTGAGTAGGCAATGGCGAGATACGCCTGATGGCATTACTCTAAATTTTTGGCTCAGCAGTCCACAAGGTCCTGTTCATATAATCATTGATAAACAACAGGCGGTTTGTTTTATAAGGCGTGAAAATACGCTTAATATTAATAATTTCGGTAGCACTATCAACTTCAATAAAGCCACTAGTGCTGATAGCAAAGGTATTCAACGTAAATCTCTTGCGTTAAAAACGTTAGATAACGAAGCCGTGGATGGGTTGTATTTTAATCAACAGCGTCAATTAAATAACTTACGTGATCATTTAGCTTACGATAAAACACATCTTTTAGAATCTGAAATCAAACCCACTGAACGCTATTTGATGGAGCGCTTTATCACTGCATCTTTAAGTGTGACTGGCGAAGCAATTAAGCGAGAAGGTTATCTCGAATACCATAATCCTATGCTTAAGCCAGAGCCATTCCATCCTGAGTTTAAGTGTGTCTCATTAGATATTGAAACCGAAGACCTGCGTGGAAAGCTCTATTCTATTGCGGTAGTTATGCCTAGTGGCATCGATGATAACGATGATATCGAACAAGTCTTTATGGTGCAGAAAGCACCAGAAAAACATAACATACCTTCGAATATCACATGGTGCGAGAACGAAAAACAAGCACTCCATGCATTTTTTGAATGGATGAATGTTCATGACCCTGACGTAATCATCGGCTGGAATGTTATCGCCTTTGACTTAGACTTTCTGCAATGGAAATGTAAACAACTCGGTATTTCTTTTGCAATAGGTCGTGGAGATATCAAGCAGCAGAATGCTGCGATTTTAGTGCCCCAACAAAGCGGACATATGCACATTGCGCGAATACCCGGCCGTGTTGTGTTAGATGGAATTACCAGTTTGCGCGGCGCTTTTTGGTCATTTGAAAGTTTTGCACTAGATTTTGTATCGGAACAACTCCTCGGGAAGAAGAAATTTATTAATCAATCTGGTTTAGAAAAATTAACTGAAATTCGTCGCCAATATCTAGAAGACCCTATCTCGCTTGCTGAATATAATTTAGAAGATTGTCGCTTAGTAAACGAAATTTTTGCAAAAACCGACATGCTGAACTTTTCTATTCAGCGAGCCCAAATGACTGGCTTAGCTATTGATCGTCAAGGCGGATCTAGTGCTGCATTTGATAACCTTTATTTACCACGCTTACATCGTCAAGGTTATGTCGCGTCCGATGTAGGCAGCCAGAAAAGTACCCAGCAAAGTCCTGGTGGCTATGTGATGGATTCACAGCCGGGACTTTATGAAAATGTGTTGGTGTTGGATTTTAAAAGTCTATATCCGAGTATTATTCGTACCTTCAAAATTGATCCACTTGGCCTATCTATAGGCTTATCGGCAGAGACTAGTTTAGATAACACTATTCCTGGATTTTTAGAGGCTGCATTCTCCCGTAAAGATCACATTCTTCCTGATTTAGTTACTCAGCTTTGGAGCGATAGAGACGAAGCAAAAAAACATAAAAATAAACCTTTATCCCAAGCGATAAAAATCATTATGAATTCCTTTTATGGAGTTCTAGGTTCATCAGGCTGTCGCTTTTTTAATCCGCAGTTAGCTAGCAGTATTACGATGCGTGGCCACGAAATTATTCAGAAAAGTCGTGAGATCATTGAAGAAAAAGGCTACAACGTGATCTATGGTGACACCGATTCGGTATTCGTTCTCATTGGTGAAGGCAAAGATGAAGAACAATGCCAATCTATAGGCAAAAACTTACAAGAAACCTTGAATACATGGTGGGATAAACACCTGAAAGAAAAATTCGCCATCGAATCAAACCTAGAAATAGAGTTTGAAACGCATTATCTGCGCTTTTTAATGCCTACAATTCGTGGGGCTGAAACTGGTAGTAAAAAACGCTATGCAGGAATGATTAATACCAATGGCAAAAAGCAGATGGTGTTTAAGGGTTTGGAAACTGTACGAACTGATTGGACGCCGTTAGCCAGAGAATTTCAACAGGAACTCTATAATCGTATATTCAATCACAAACCTTATAAAGATTTTATTAAAGAAACACACGACTTATTAATTACAGGTCAACTCAACGATAAACTCACCTATACCAAGAACCTACGTCGTCCTCTAGAGAGTTATACCAGCACTCAACCACCACAAGTTAAAGCGGCGCGTAAAATGAAAAATCCAGGGCGGAAAATACAATATCTCATTACTTTAAATGGTCCAGAACCTACTGAAAATTCGACCTCAACACCTGATTATCAACATTATGTAGATAAACAACTAGCACCAGTGGCTGATAGTATCTTGTATTTCTTAGATACCTCTTTTGCGAAAATAACAGCTCGTCAAATGGATGTGTTTGGTTGAGTATTTTGTTGCGTAATTATTTTGGAAATGGTCAAAAAGTGGGAGGGTGTCTTTTATAACTTTCTTAATCGCTATTTTCAGATAGCTCTAAATAATTTATGAATCGGCTGATTAATGCTAATAAAAAGAAAACTTGAGCGGCATACCAAATATAAAAACCTAAACCTAGCTCTTTTATAAATACTTTTTCGTAGTTAAAGCCTGTAGGAATTTCATAAAAAATAAATGCACCTGATGCTAGAGTTAAAGCCGCAAAGCTTAGTAATAAGGCAGTTCGAGGTTTGTCTCTGGCTAATAGCAAAGCCAATAAATTCAGCGGATTTGCATACCATGCGAATTGTATAAATATCGCGCCAATCCAACCTGTTATTAAAACCCAATAACCGTAGATATCTTCAGCAGATGTGAAGAATGCTGGCATGAAAAGAGACAAGGTTAAACAGGCTAAACCCATAAATAGAAATATATTCATGAATAGCGCACTTAAAGAGACCTGATTAATACTTGAATAGTTGCTTGAGTAGCTACTGGGGTGATTACTTAGGTGGCTGAGAGTCTTATGGTTCATTACTCTAAGTTAGATCAATTTTTAACTCTAATCTTATAATTAATTTCAAATGGTGGATTTAGCATGATGAACGCCTAACAGTAAGACCTTCTATCGCTTTTTACGTTTAGTTATAGACCAAATAAACTATAATCCTACTAATACTAAAAATAAAAAATAATATTCGTATTTAAAATGAGTTTCTTTACACAATCTATAAGTCGCATGGTGATGGCAAGTTTTGTCTTCGTCCTACTGTTGCCTCTTGGCTTTATCATCTCGTATTTGAATCAGCATTCATGGGAAAGCGCGCAGATGGAATTGCAAGAAAAGCATCTTTTACTCGCAAAGAGTATGGAGAAGCCTATTCTTCAATATGTCGACACCTACCAGCAATCATTGAATGTGTTTTTAGATGCTACTAAATTTGCTAATAAAGAAAGATCTGAATTAAAGCAGTTGATGAGCACCTTCGTTAATTCTCTGGAGAATTTATCTTCAATCTCATATACATCAATGAGTACAGGGAAAACACAGATCAGTGTTAATAATAAATACAAGGTCAGGGGTAGTAACAATTTAGAGCCTTTTAATTATCACACAACTGAAAGTAAATACAGAAAATATGATATTAAAGATTCTATTTCACACGTTATAAGAAGTACTGTTTCCAGAAAGCCTGTTGTTGTTATGAGTCATCATATTATTGGGGCTGACCAAAATAAAAAAGGCACATTATTTGTTGAATTAGAATTAGCGCCTATCGCTGATATGTGTAGAGAAGTTCGTTTTGGGCAATTAGGTCATTGTGCAATTACCGATGAAACAGGTCAGGTTATTGCACATCCAAAGCAAGAACTAGAAAATGAAATTCATAATATTTCTGAAATAGGTTTGTTAAATAAATTGAGAGAGGCAAAAAATGGTATTTGGTCTTTCTATTCTCCTATATTAAAAACAGACATGATCGCAGGTTACAACAAAGTTGAAGGTTTAGGCTGGGGAATTATGATTCCGCAACCAAAATCAGAATTGGAATCACCCTTCAAGGCCGTTATCAATACTGTTCTTACATGGCTAGTGGTTGGTATAATTATTTCTTTGTTGGTGGCTTATATCCTTGGCCAGCAGATTTCGAAACCACTTAATTCATTATTAATTAAATCAAAAGAAATCGGGATTCGTGCCGATACCTTTAACTTAGGCGCTATGCCTAAAAACAGTCCTAATGAAGTATCAGAGCTCTGGAATGCACTGTCTGCTCTAGTTGATCGATTACATGACTCCAATAAGCAAGTTAGAAAGTTAAATTATTCTTTGAGTAAAGATATTGAAAAAGCGACCGCTAGATTGAGAGCGACAAACTTACATTTATATAAAATGAGTAGTTTGGATCATTTAACTAAAATTGCGAACAGACGTTATTTTGAAGATACTCTGAATAAAATATTCAAGAGTGGGGCGAATGAAAACGTAGGTATCATAGTGATTGATGTGGATAAGTTTAAACATATCAATGATCACTATGGTCACGAAGCGGGGGATTTAGCCCTAAAACATATTGCCAATATTATGAAAGAAGGCACTCGTGGAAAAGATATCCCTGCAAGACTAGGTGGTGATGAGTTTATTGCTTATATTCACAACTGCGAAGACAAAGTACTGACTCAAGTAGCCGAAAATCTACGTACCAAAGTACAAGACCAACCTATCGAATGGGAAGGCGAAATGATCCAATTATCACTATCAGTAGGAACGGTTAATTGTCATACCAATCAAAATTATTCTTTAGATGAGTTAATAAAATTCGCAGATGAAGCGATGTATGAATCTAAAGAAGCTGGCCGTAATAGCGTTTCATCATATAAATTTGCACCTGTAAATCCTAATCAAGATAAGTTAGATAAAATCGAAGAGATTGAGCGTCAAATTGAAGCTAGCAAGGCTAGAGAACAAAAAAAAAGAGAGGCTATAGCTGAAGTAGCTAAAATCAAAGAGCTACTTGAAGAACAATCTGATGAAGATGACTCATTAGATATCGACTTATTAGTTGAAGAACTTCCTAGTGAGTCTGAAGAATTTGAAGACGACGAAGTAGAAACAGATTAGACGAAAGTAGAATAGTTAGTTATTAAAAGACACCCCCCAACTTTTTGCCTGTTTATTGAAAACGCAATCTTTGAAAGTTATCGTAGGGCGCCAATATTATCTCTCTAAAGTCCGGCTAATTGTTTTCAATTTCTATTAATGAGCTTCATCCCAGTTTATTCCAATATCTGTATCCACAACTAATGGCACTGCTAGCTTAGTCGCATTCACCATTCGATCTATAACTTTCTTATTAACTGTCTCTAACTCGTCTTCAGCAACTTCAAACACGAGCTCATCATGAACTTGCATAATCATTTTCGTTTGTGTTTCGCCATAGCGTAACCAATCACCCACAGCAATCATCGCTATTTTAATAATGTCTGCCGCGGTGCCTTGCATCGGTGCATTGATAGCTGTTCTTTCTGCGTGCTGTCTCAACATGCCGTTACTGTGATTTATATTAGGCAAGTACAATCTTCGCCCAAAAAGCGTTTCAACATAACCTGTTTCTTTAGCCTTCTCGCGAGTATCTTCCATATAGTGTTTAACACCTGGATAACGCTGGAAGTATAGTTTTACGTATTCTGCAGCTTCTGTTCTCGACACATTGAGTTGTTTCGCTAAACCAAATGCAGACATGCCATATATGAGACCAAAGTTTACTGCTTTAGCAGCACGACGTTGTTCGGTTTCTACGCTTTCCAAACCAACACCAAAGATTTCAGCAGCTGTCGCCCTGTGAATGTCTTTTCCCTGTGAGAATGCTTCGAGAAGGCCTTCATCATTCGAAAGGTGAGCCATGATGCGCAATTCAATTTGAGAATAATCAGCTGCTAGAATCTTGAAACCCTCAGGCGCCACAAAGGCTTGTCTGATACGTCGACCTTCAGCATTTCGTACTGGAATATTTTGTAAGTTAGGATTACTAGATGACAAACGCCCAGTCGCAGCAACTGCTTGTTGGTAAGATGTGTGAACCCTGCCAGTAGTTGAATTTATTTCTAAAGGCAACTTATCTGTGTAAGTCGATTTCAGTTTACTTAAACCACGATGCTCTAATAACCAGCGTGGTACATCATGTTCTTCAGCCAATTCTTGCAATACATCTTCTGCAGTAGAAGGTTGCCCTTTAGGGGTCTTTTTAATAATAGGTAGGTTTAACTTTTCCTCATTAAAAAAGACTTCTTGAATTTGTTTCGGTGAGCCAAGATTAAACTCTTCACCCGCTGATTGATAAATATTTTGCTCAAGCTCTTGCATGCGAACGGCCAATTCATCACTTTGCTTTTCAAGCATTTTCGCATCAACTAAAACACCTGTTCGTTCGATGTCTGAAAGCACTTTAGACAAAGGAATCTCAATCTCACGATAAAGCTGTTCTTGGCCACTTTTAGCTCTTAATTGTGGCCAAAAGAAATTATGTAAACGCAAAGTCATATCTGCATCTTCTGCTGCGTAAAAAGCTGCACCGCGAATCGTTGTTGTCACTGTCTCTTCACCTTCTTTTTCAGTGACCGTGACTGTATCTTCAAGCGTAATTTGATTGAACGTCAATTGCTTCTTGCCTTTGCCAGCAACGTCTTCAAATTTTATATTGGTGTGTTGTAAGTGCTTTAAACACAACGTATCCATATCATGTCGATTCGATACTGAATCTAAAACATAAGATTCCAACATCGTGTCGTGGCGAATACCTTTTAATTCAATACCGTGATTTAGCAGAACAGAACGATCATATTTAAGGTTTTGTCCTACTTTCAGACTCGTTGAGTCTTCAAGTAATGGTTTTAATTTAGCTAATGTATCATCAAAATTTAATTGCTGTGGTGCACCGATGTAATCATGTGCTAATGGCAAATAGGCAGCTGTTCCAGCTTTTATACAAAAAGACATGCCCACAACTTTGGCATTCATGTAAGCAAGACTGGTGGTTTCTGTATCAAAAGCGAAGAGCTTAGAAACTTTAAGTTCTGCAATCCAACGATCTAAGGCTTCTTCAGTAAGAATCGTTTCATAATCAACTTCGTCAATTTTTTCAATCGCAGGAATAGCATTTTCTTCATCATTACCTTCATTTGAACTGGTTGACGAGTCGTTGAGATTGATTGGCGTATCAGAACTAGATTGCAGATTAGTTAATCGCGATCGAAAACCATATTTTTGATAAAGTTCTGCAAGTAGCTGCTTATTTTCTACTTTAAAGCTGAGCTTTTCTGGAGAAACATCAATATCGAGATCACATACAATGGTGACCAGCTCATAAGATAATGGTAAAAACTCTAACGACGCACGTAAATTCTCACCAATTTTCCCGCCAAAGCTTTCAGCATTCTTCATAATATTATCTAAAGAATCATGTTCTGCTAACCACTTAACTGCTGTTTTAGGCCCAACCTTAGGAACACCGGGAATATTATCCGCAGTGTCTCCCATTAACGCTAAATAATCTTTAATACGTTCTGGCGGAACACCATATTTATCAATAACCCCTTGCCTGTCATGGAAACTATTCGACATGGTATTGATTAAGCTGATTTGATCATCAACCAACTGCGCCATATCTTTATCGCCGGTAGATATGATGACATCACCATCATAGAGTTTTGACATGGTGCCGATAACATCATCTGCCTCAACCCCTGGCATCACAATCATCGGATAACCTTGCGCTTCAATAATTTCATGCAATGGCGCTATCTGGTCACGTAATTCATCAGGCATTGGTGGACGCGTGCCTTTGTACTCGGGATACATGTCATTGCGAAAAGTTTTACCTTTCGCGTCAAAAATCACGACCATGTGCTCTGGTTGATAATCTTTACGCAGTTTATCCAGCATATTCAGTACGCCATGAATGGCATTGGTTTGCATTCCATCGGGACTAGTTAAGGATGACGGCAGCGCGAAAAAAGCACGAAATAAGTACGATGAACCATCGACTAGAACAAGAGGTTTTTTTGGATTATTAGCGATTTCTGATGACATATTTTTACATTACTGTTTTTGGGTTTTGACGAACAGTTTTGGTATACTGTTCGGACGTATTAGAAGAGTATAAAACATGTCATCACCAACAGCACCTTCCATTCCCGAATTTAAAATTCCTGTTACTGCACAAATCGAATCTTTATCGCCTCATTACACTGAAAAACAAAAAGAAGCAGTCAAAGATGAGATCAAGACTCTGTTAAAAGAACAAGATGCCGTATTAGTTGCACACTATTACGTTGATCAAGATATACAAGAATTAGCTGAAGAAACGGGCGGTTATGTTTCTGACTCTTTAGATATGGCAAAATTTGGTAATGAACATCCTGCAAAAACATTAATTGTCGCTGGCGTTAGATTTATGGGTGAGACTGCAAAAATCCTCACACCTGAAAAGCGTGTTTTAATGCCAACTTTAGAAGCAGAGTGCTCTTTAGATTTAAGCTGCCCCATTGAAGAATTTGCACCCTTTTGTGATGCACACCCAGATCATACTGTTGTGGTATACGCCAATACCAGCGCTGCTGTAAAAGCTCGCGCTGATTATGTCGTCACCTCTGGAATCGCACTTGATTTGGTTACCTGGTTAGGCAAACAAGGTAAAAAAATACTGTGGGCGCCTGATAAACACTTAGGCAATTACATCCAGAAAGTGTCTGGAGTAGAAATGCTACGCTGGCAAGGTGCGTGCATTGTGCACGATGAATTCAAAACACGATCTCTCGGTGATTTAATCGAGAAACACCCTGATGCCGGAATTCTTGTTCATCCTGAGTCTCCTGAAGAAATAATCGCGATGGCAGATGTGGTTGGTTCAACGACTCAAATTATCAATGCTGCAAAAGATCTACCTAATAAGAAATTTATTGTTGCTACAGATAAAGGTATTTTCTACAAAATGCAGCAACACGCACCCGATAAAGAGTTTATTCCTGCGCCAACGCATGGTGAAGGGGCAACTTGTGTCAGTTGCGCACATTGTCCGTGGATGGCAATGAATGGATTGCACAATCTTTTAGAAGTGTTGAAAAATGGTAATAATGAGATATTTGTACCTGAAGACGTTCGCGTGGAAGCCTTAAAATCAACTCAAAGAATGCTGGATTTCGCTAAAAATGAATCTATGAATAAAGTTTCAGCTTAAATACTTAAAATAGCTTAATTATTAAGATTTATAAGATAAAAGACACCTCTCACCTTTTTGAGCATCTCCAAAAAAATAGCCTAATGTACAAGGCAAAGAGAGCCCTTAAATAAAGCACTTAGGTTTTTTGCTAGGGCTATTTACCTTAACACTCTTCCCATCATAATAAATCATACGCTTGTCGGAGTTTTGTTGATTCTATTGGCTTTAAAGCATTAAATGGTCGTTACTGTGGGTGCATCAATAACGTACCCCTAAATAAAAAATATAATAATTATAAGGTTACAGTCATGTATTTAATTGGGTCATTATTACTAGCACTAGGAATTTCTGTTTTTGCAGTAAGCAAAGTGGCTGAAATGCTGCACGCAAAAAAGCCAGGAATGGAACGTATTCTGTTGGCTTCTTTCATGGGTGGTATTGCGGCTTCTTTAACAGTGATAGCTCTAAGCGCATTTGTCAAAAATGTTGACCCTATGATCATGATGATCTTATCTGTTCTAACCATGTTTATTGTTTCAACCTTGGCCTTCAAATCAATTAATGTCATGTCATGGTCAGGTGCAATTACCACCAATGTCGCTAATATCGCATTGGTTTTAATAACAGGTACTGCCGCTATTGTATTAAACGGGGTGTCTTTTGATAAGACAATAAAATCAGTTCAAAGTACCTTTAACACAAATACTGCAATCGTTGAAGGGCTTGCATCTGGTAATACAGATGCTATGAGCTCTGTCGATGAATCAAGTGAGCTGGTTGGTGATGAACAATTAGTTGAAGATAGTGACTTAGACCCTAGCTTTAAGGAAGTAGATTTACTCCCAGCTGCAACTGTTAAAGAGTTGAAGGCAAAAAAGAAAGTCGTTTATGTAGAGCCTAAGTTTCGCGTTATTAGTATCAGCAACATTCGTTCTGCTGTAGGTAAAAGTATCCGTATCAAAAATTCAAAAGGCCAAAATATTGTTGGTGCTTTGAAGAATGTTCGCAATAATGATTTAATCATCGAACAACGTATCAACGGTGGTTTAGCGACTATTCCTATTTCAATGGCTAAAATACAAAAGCTAGAAGTGTATCGCTAACAGCCCTTGCTTCAAATTAAACAATAAAAAAGCCTAGTTTAAACTAGGCTTTTTTTTAAATCAGGATAGGTCTGCTAATTCAAAATAGGTATTGCTAATAAAGTAACTAATTAAGCATCTAATCTAGATTGATACATTTTCAGTAAAGTGTTCATAGTCATGGTGGCAACATCACTACCACCCCGATTGCCTAAAATGGTAATACAAGGAACATTAATTTGTTCACGATGTTCCCATAGATAATCTTTCGACTCGCTAGCACCAGAACACCCCACAGGCATCGCAATAATCATTGCAGGGTTTTTACTACAGTTATTATCGTTGCATTCACCCAGTAGCTCTAACGTTCTAAATAATGCAGTAGATTCGCGTCCAATAACGACAAAACTATCAGTTAAATAAGGCTTCCATAGTTCAACGGCCACCATACTTCTTGATAATTTACTAGATTTGGCTTGAGAGATAACATTGGCTTTATTGATTAAACAAATAGGATCATCTGATAAATATTTGCGTTTAATGCCAGCAGCTACCATGTCGGTATCGCAGAGCAAATCAAAGCCTTCCTCGAATGCTTCAAACGCTTTTTCAATCGCGCCTTCACTGATGCGTAAGTCATCAATGATGGTCATGTCACCCGAGGCAATTAAAATCTGCTGAGCCAGTTCTTTTTCTAATGGACCTAAATGAGATAAGTCAGCTTTTTCTTGAACTGATTTAAGAGCACACTTCTGAATTATTTTAGGGTTTTTCTCGTATTTCAACATTCGTTAGTTCATTTTCAATATCGTTCTAGTATTAAAAAAGATCCAAAGTAATAATGTCGCGAGTATAAGGGAAAATGTATTAAAAAAATCGAAATCATCACTGTTTTTATAAATTAAGGGCATCAAAATATTTTATTTTTCATAAAAAACAAATATGCAAAAGAATGGTGTTTAAAATTAATTATTAATTAATCAATGCTTTATAAAAAATCCAGGCTTCTCTCATCCGATGAGTATTCATTTTTTAATTAGCACTTATCTCTGCACTTAGTTAAAATATCATTCATTACTTTAGTTATTGTGACCTTTTATGCTTGATCCTGTATTTGAAACTAATTTGAAACACCTACCTTTAATTGCGCGCGGTAAAGTACGTGATATCTATGACATTGATGACAAACACATGCTTATCGTTACAACTGATCGCTTATCAGCGTTTGATGTAGTATTACCTGAGCCTATTCCAAATAAAGGTATTGTATTAACACAAGTTTCAAACTTTTGGTTTGAAAAATTGTCACATATCATACCAAATCACTTTGCTGATCTAAGCTTAAGTGACCTCAAATTAAGCAAAGAAGAACGAACTATTTTGGAAGGCCGCAGTGTCATCGTTAAAAAAATGAAGACCTTACCTGTAGAAGCGATTGTTCGCGGATATATTATTGGTTCTGGCTGGAAAGACTATCAAGCAACAGGAAAGGTCTGTGGTATTGAATTAGCAGAAGGATTGCAACAAGCCGAAAAGCTTCCCGAGGTATTATTTACTCCCTCTACCAAAGCTGAAGTGGGAGGTCATGATGAAAACATTACATTCAAGAAAATGCATACTCTAATTGGTGGTTTTCTTGCAGATGAAGTAAAGCGCGTTAGCCTAGAACTTTATAATGAAGCTTCTGAGTTTGCACTGAGCAAAGGAATAATCATTGCCGATACAAAGTTTGAATTTGGTTTGGATGAAAATGGTCGTTTAACTCTAATTGATGAAATATTATCACCGGACTCTTCTCGTTTTTGGCCAGCCAGCGATTACCAAGTGGGGACTAGTCCTCCATCGTTCGATAAACAGTTTATTCGTGATTATTTGGAAACTTTAGATTGGGATAAGACTCCTCCTGGGCCACATTTACCACCTGAAATTTTGGTAAAGAGTGCAGAAAAATATCAGGAAGTAGCAACACTCTTGTTAAGTTAAATAATGGTTAAAGTGGCTATATGTTGTACATCACCAACGGGTGTATAATGCCTTATAGATTGGGCAAAAAATAAAGAGTAATAGAATGAGTGCAACACTAGAAAGCAAACCAAAATTGCCGGGCTTTATCAGCCTGTTATTGGTTATTGCTTTGGGTATATCGCTAGCAAAATTGATGTGGTTGGTGATAACACCACAACAGCAATTGATACTTACTCCGCAAAACAATGATGTCTCTTCAATCAGTCAGAAAAAAGAAACAAATTATGGGAAACTAATTGCTGATCAACATATTTTTGGTGAAGTTCTTGTCAAAAAAGCACCTATTAAGCCAAAAGCAACACCCAAAGTTGTAGTTAAACCCGCTGTACCTAAAGTTAAATTAAATGCAAAATTGCATGGCATTGTTGCTTATAAATCACAAAAAAGTTTGGCGTTAATCTCAAATAATAATAGTAAACAAAAAGTCTATGGCGAAGGCGATGCACTTCAAGAGGGCGTGCTTATAAGTAAAATATTACCAACTAAAGTGGTGGTTGATAATAATGGTACTGATGAAGAATTATTACTACCCGTAAAAGGCAATAAAAGTACAAAAAGATCTAGGTCAAAATCTAATCAGTCACTAAGTTCGTTACCAGGTGTTAATCTACCTACATCTCTTCCTGGGGCTGCTGCTACAGCTTCAAATGACTTACCTGATTTGAACCAATTTAGACAAGAAATTCTAGCTAATCCAAGCAAACTTACGGATATAGTTAGAGCTTCTCCTGCAATCATTAATGGTCAGTTTATTGGCTTTAGAGTCAGATCAGGTAAAAAACGTAAATTATTTAGACAGTTGAAGTTTCGTCCTAACGATATAATCACTGAGATTAACGGAATAGTGTTAGATGATGCCAACAAAGGCATTGAAGTATTAGGTCAATTACAAAGCGCGAGCAGCCTCTCGATAAAGGTTAAACGAGGCAATCAAGAAGTCTATATCGACCACTCTTTTTAATGCATCATAACAAGTCCTGTTAGTGTTTAAATAACCATCACAATGTTAAAAAATCTATTCCTCTCTTTTTTATTCCTCGTGTCATTAAACGCTTGCGACTTCGCGCAACAGTCTGAAATAGAAACAAATAAAACCAAAACCTTGCTTCAAGGGAAAACAATGGGAACCAGATATCACGTCGCTGTCGTTCACCACAAAAAAACAAAAGTAGACGAAAAAGTACTAAAAGCCAGTATAGATAATTTGCTATTAAAGTTAAATCAGCAAGTATCTACTTACATACCAAGCTCTCAAATCAGTCAATTTAACCAGTCTCAAAGTACTAATTGGTTTAAAGTAGGCTCCGATTTTTATAACATCGTCCAAGCCGCACAAAGCGTAAGTAAAGTTAGCCAAGGAGCATTTGATATTAG
>JBALXO010000003.1:17668-30005 GCA_036960615.1 Cocleimonas sp.
TTGTAGAAATTGGCGGAGAGTTACGAGTCAGTGGTCTTAGCCAAGCGGATAAAAAATGGCGCATAGCTGTTGAACAGCCAGACTTAACAACCACTATCGCTCAACAGGGTTTAGCAATTACAAATCGTGCCGTTGCAACCTCTGGCGATTACCGTAATTACTTTGTTGAAAAAGGCATACGTCGTTCACACATTATTGACCCCAAAACTGGCCACCCAATAAAGCATAATCTTGCTTCTATTACGGTCTTGCACGAATCAACCATGCTAGCTGACGCTTATGCCACCGCGCTAATGGTAATGGGGGAAAAGAAAGGTAAAACGTTTGCGGAAGAAAATAATTTAGATGTTTTAATGATTATTCGAAATGAAGATAAGTTCGACTTTTGGAGTAGCTCTGACATGTTTCGCTGATGATGTGTTATTTCATAAATTAAACAACCGAATAGATTAAAAATAAACAAAAAAAAGATACCCCCTACTTTTTAAGCATTTCTAAAAACTCATACTGTTCTCAATCATAACTTCGCTATGGCAACAGCTCATTAAAGCTCAACTGATATGTATCCGTAATAAAAAGTGCTCAAAAGTAAGGGGTATTTTTTATATATTCAATGGACATAAAAAAGGGTGCTTTCGCACCCTCTTCAAATCATTAATGACTTTATAACTTAAGCGATCTTCTGATCCAGCTCACCACTAGCGTAACGTTGTTGCATTATTTCTAATGACAACGGCTTGATCTTTGCTGCATTGCCAGCACAACCAAAAGCTTCATAACGGGCTTTACAGATTTCTTTCATTGCCTTGGTAGATTCTTTTAGGAATTTACGTGGGTCAAAGTTAGCTGGACTATCACAAAAATGCTTACGAATAGAACCCGTAGATGCCATGCGTAAGTCTGTATCGATATTAACTTTAGCTACGCCATTTTTAAGACCTTCAACGATCTCAGCAACCGGTACACCATAAGTTTGACCCATATCACCACCGTAGTTGTTGATGATGCTCAGCCATTCTTGTGGCACTGATGATGAACCATGCATTACCAAATGTGTATTTGGTAGACGCTGGTGAATCTCTTTGATGCGATCAATACGTAAAATATCACCATCGGGTTCTTTAGTGAATTTGTATGCACCGTGTGAAGTTCCTATTGCAATAGCGAGTGCGTCAACGTTCGTAGCTCTAACAAAATCAGCCGCTTCTTCAACTGACGTTAAAAGCATTTCCATATCAAGCTTGCCTTCAGCACCATGGCCATCTTCTTCGCCCATTTCACCAGTTTCTAATGAACCCAAACAACCTAGTTCACCCTCAACCGAAACACCACCAGCATGTGCCATTCTTACCACTTCAGCTGTTACTGCTACGTTGTATTCAAAGCTTGCAGGAGTTTTCATATCTGCTTCAAGCGAACCATCCATCATTACTGAAGTGAAACCTGATTGTATCGAACGCAAACAAATCGCAGGCTCAGAGCCATGATCTTGATGCATCGCAATTGGAAGATGTGGGTACATTTCGTTCGCAGCCAGAATCAGATGACGTAAGAAAGGCTCACCAGCATATGAACGAGCGCCCGCAGATCCTTGCAAAATAACTGGAGAGTTAGTCTCGTCAGCCGCTTGCATAATGGCTTGGACTTGTTCCATATTGTTTACATTAAACGCTGGCATGCCATAACCATTTTCGGCCGCATGATCCAACATTTGTCTCATTGAGATTAGTGCCATGTTATTTCCTCGATAAATATGGTGAGATCATTGCGTAAAGAAATCAAAAATCTCAATAAAAATTTATTCGATAGTAATTTAGCTACTATCGAACGTGTTCACCAACTCGTACAACTTTCATCTGATTAGTGCCTCCATCTGAACCAGCACCCATCAAGTCACCACGAGTAATTATTACTAAGTCGTCCTTATTGACGACTCTATCATCTATCAAACGCTCAATAACGATACTATTTGCATGTCTTGAGTCAGTTATTTTTTCTCGTATCCAAACAGGATACACGCCACGATACATCGAAACCTTACGACAGGTCTTTTCATGCGTTGTCATAGCATAAATAGGAATACCTGAGCTAATTCGCGACATCCATAATACGGTTGAACCAGACTCTGTCAAAGCACCAATGCCCTTAACACCCATATGATTTGCAGCATACATCGTCGACATCGCGATACCTTCGTCTATACGCTCAAAGCGCTTTCCAATACGATGTTTGGACTTTTTCGCCCATGCTGATTGTTCTGCTTCCTCACAAATAGCCGCCATTGCACTGACTACTTTTGCTGGATGTTTGCCTACCGCTGTTTCGCCAGAAAGCATAACAGCGTCAGTACCATCCATAACCGCATTCGCCACATCAAATACTTCTGCACGTGTCGGAATAGTATTTTCGATCATGGTTTCCATCATTTGTGTTGCGGTAATGACGGCACAATTCATGTTTCGCGCTCGTTTGATTAGCTTTTTCTGCATTAGTGGCAGAGCGGCATCACCTATCTCTACCCCCAAGTCACCGCGAGCAACCATTATTACATCGGAGGCTTTAATAATTTCATCTAACGCTGGCTGCACAACAGCTTCGGCGCGTTCAATTTTTGACACTATCGCTGCATCACCACCTGCCTCATGCAATAAAGCCCGAGCCTGATTTAAATCTTCAGCATTACGTGGGAAAGAAATCGCCAAAAAATCAACGTCTATTTCTGCAGCTGTTTTTATATCTTCTTTATCTTTTTCAGTTAAGGCATCCGCTGAAATTCCACCACCACGTTTGTTGATGCCTTTATTATTTGAAAGAACACCACCTACAATAACTTGAGTATGTATCTTATTTTCTTTAACTTCACTCACACGTAAAACGATTCTGCCATCATCTAGCAAAAGCTCATCACCAGGTACAAGATCGTTAGGTAAATCTTTATAGGCAATACCGACGCTTTCTTGCGTTCCTGCATTTTGATCTAGACTAGGATCTAGGATGAATGTATCACCATCATTGATGGTGATTTTATCGTTTTCAAAACGTTCAATTCGAATTTTAGGGCCTTGTAAGTCGCCTAAAATAGCGACGACCTTATCCAGTCTTTTCGCCGCATCCCTGACCATTTGCGCACGCTTTATATGATCACTTGCTTCACCGTGCGAAAAATTCATTCGCACAATATCAACACCTGCGGCGAGCATCTCTTCAATCGACTCTGGCGTGTCCGTTGCGGGACCCATTGTTGCTACTATTTTTGTTCTTCTCATATATTCTACAGTTAATTTATTTTGGAAACTGCAGTTTACACTGCAATTA
Source organism: Cocleimonas sp. (assembly GCA_036960615.1). Lineage (GTDB taxonomy): Bacteria > Pseudomonadota > Gammaproteobacteria > Thiotrichales > Thiotrichaceae > Cocleimonas. Next base: position 20,984 of record JBALXO010000003.1, read on the forward strand.
TGAAAGCAGTATTATTTTAACCTTTTGCTCGCTCTTCTAACATCGCAACTACAGGTAATTTTTTGCCTTCAAGGAACTCTAAGAAAGAACCACCGCCTGTAGAGATATAAGAAACTTTGTCGGCGATACCATATTTATCAACTGCCGCTAATGTGTCGCCACCGCCAGCTACCGAAAATCCTTCTGATTCTGCAATAGCCATTGCGATTGTTTTAGTGCCTTCACCAAATTGATCAAATTCGAATACACCTACTGGGCCGTTCCAAACGATGGTGCCTGCATTCTTGATAATTTCTGCAAGCTCTATCGCTGATTTTGGACCAATATCGAATATCATATCGTCATCACCAACCTGATCAACATTCATCGTTGTCGCCACTGCAGTTTCAGCAAACTCTTTTGCACATACCACATCAACCGGTACTGGAATATCACCACCGTTTGCTTGTGCCGCTGCTTTAAGTGCTTTAGCTGTATCGACTAAATCTTCTTCGTAAAGTGATTTACCAACATTGTGCCCTTCTGCTGCAATAAATGTATTTGCTATGCCGCCTCCAACAATCAATTGATCAACTACTTTTGATAATGATTCAAGTACAGTTAATTTCGTTGAAACTTTAGAACCACCTACTAATGCAACCATCGGACGAGCGGGATTATCTAAGGCTTTTCCAAGCGCTTCTAATTCACCTGCTAACAAAGGTCCCGCACAAGCAGTTGGTGCGAATTGACCTGCGCCATGTGTTGATGCTTGGGCCCGATGTGCTGTTCCAAAAGCATCCATAACATAGACATCACACAGATCAGCATATTGTTTTGAAAGGCCTTCATCGTTGACTTTTTCACCCACATTAAAGCGAACGTTTTCTAATAAAACCACTTCACCATCAGCAACTTGAGGAGCACTTTCAAGATAATCAGAGACTAATTTCACATCAGCACCTAATAAACCACCAAGATGAGATGCTACTGGAGCCAATGAAAACTCAGCCTCAGGAGATCCTTCTGTTGGTCTGCCCAAATGTGACATAATCATGACTTTAGCGCCAGCTGCTTTTGCTGCTTCGATCGTTGGAAGCGATGCTCGAATGCGTTTATCAGAAGTAACTTTGCCATCTTTAATAGGTACGTTTAAATCTTGGCGAATCAATACGCGTTTTCCTGTGAGATCTAGATCAGTCATTTTGATTACTGACATGGAGAATTCCTTTGTTTAATTTTTGATTAAATAAATAATCTAGGGAGCTATTTGGAAAGTGCCAAAAAGGTGGGGGGTGTCATTTTAGATCGTTTATTTAATAAAATTGTGGGTATATCGTATTAAACTAAAATACGATATACCCACAAAATAATTTTTCAAAGCATCTTAAAAATTTAGGATGCTTTAGTCGTTAATAATTAAGCTGCAACGTGCTCGACTAAACGAAGCATGTTACACGTATAACCATATTCGTTGTCGTACCAAGAAACCAACTTAACGAAAGTATCATCTAGTGCAATACCTGCGCCTGCATCAAAGATTGAAGATGCACTAACACCACGGAAGTCAGATGAAACAACTTTGTCTTCTGTGTATTGCAATGTTCCCTTCATAGAACCTTCAGAAGCTTCTTTAACTTTGCTACAAATCTCTTCGTAAGTCGCTGGCCTCTCTAACTCACAAGTAAGATCAACAACAGAAACGTCAACAGAAGGAATACGGAAAGCCATGCCTGTTAGTTTGCCGTTAAGCTCTGGTAAAACAACACCTACTGCTTTAGCTGCACCTGTTGAAGATGGGATAATATTTTCAAATACTGCACGACCACCGCGCCAGTCTTTGTTTGAAGGCCCATCAACAGCTTTTTGTGATGCAGTTGCTGCGTGAACTGTTGTCATCAAGCCGCGCTTAAGTCCCCAGTTGTCGTGAACAATCTTAGCGATTGGTGCAAGACAGTTAGTTGTACATGAAGCGGCAGAAACGATCTTTTGACCTGCATATTCTTCGTGGTTAACACCGTAAACGAACATTGGCGTTCCATCTTTAGATGGTGCAGATTGAACTACTTTTTTCGTGCCCGCATCAATATGTGCCTGACAGCTTTCTTCAGTTAGGAAGAAGCCAGTACAATCTAAAACTACGTCAGCGCCAATATCACCCCATTTTAAGTCAGCAGGATTACGCTCTGCAGAAAGTCGAATACGCTGTTCACCATCAATAACAAAATAATCACCATCAACTGCAACTTCGCCGTCAAAACGACCATGTGCCGTATCATATTTCAGCATGTAGGCAAGATAATCGTTATCTAGTAAATCGTTAATGCCTACAACTTCTAAATTAGGGAAGTCTTTTTTAATTGCACGGAATACCATGCGTCCGATACGTCCAAAACCGTTAATGCCGACTTTAGTTGTCATGCGTTTCTCCTGAGAATAATGTTCAAATTAGTTTAAATAAAAATGTGTGAATATGTAAAACAAAAGCTATAAAACAGCCCCATACTTTAACAAAACTTTCTTTATAAAAGGAGGTATTTTAACGAAGTTGAATTCAGTGCGGCATTAAGCAATTTCGTTAATGGCTTTAACCACGTTATCAACGGTAATACCGAAGTATTCAAATAGCTCTGGTGCAGGTGCCGACTCACCAAAAGTTGTCATTCCGATAACCTTACCTTTGAGACCCACGTACTTCCACCAGCCATCCATAATTGCTGCTTCAACTGCAACACGAGCTGTTACTGAGCTAGGTAATACCGATTCTTTGTAAGTATCGCTTTGCGCTTCATAAGCATCTACTGATGGCATTGAGACAACACGAACTTTCTTATCAGATTCTGCAGCGGCTTTAACTGCTAGATCGACTTCAGAACCTGTCGCAATAACAATTGCATCTGGGGTTCCATCAGTATCAACAAGGATATAACCCCCCTTTTGGATATTAGCGATTTGCTCAGCTGTGCGAGTTTGATGCGCAAGGTTTTGACGCGAGTAAATTAACGTTGATGGACCATTTTTACGTTCGATTGCTACTTTCCAAGAAACTGCAGTCTCAACAGCATCACAGGTTCTCCAAACAGCCATGTTAGGAATCATACGCAATGTCGGAATTTGCTCAACCGCTTGATGCGTCGGCCCATCTTCACCAAGACCAATCGAATCATGCGTATAAACAAAAATAGTTTGAATTTTCATCAATGCAGCCATGCGTAATGCATTTCGAGCATATTCTGAGAACATTAAGAAGGTTGCACCATAAGGCACTAAACCACCGTGCAGAGTAATACCATTCATAATCGCTGACATACCAAATTCGCGCACGCCGTAAGAAATGTAGTTACCCGCAAAATTCATCGCAGCCGAGCCATTATTGTCGTTAATCTTAACGCTAGACTCACTAAAGGTATTATTAGATGGGGTTAAATCAGCAGATCCGCCTAAGAATTCAGGCAATGCTGGAGAGAAAGCATTGAGAGACATTTTTGATGATATACGCGTCGCTTGGGTTGGTGCCGCTTCATTGATTTCAGCAATTTTCTTATTAGCATATGTTTCCCAATCTGCAGGTAAATCACCAGCCATACGACGTTCAAATTCAACGGCTTCTGATGGATAAGCTGCTTTGTATGCTGCGAATTTTTCATTCCATGCATTTTCTGCCACTTCGCCAGATGCTTTTGCATCCCAATCGGCATAAACATTATCTGGAATTACAAAAGGCTCATGATTCCAAGCTAAATGCTCACGTGTCGCCGCAATTTCATCTACACCTAATGCTTCTCCGTGAACATGATGTCCACCACCTTTATTAGGAGCACCTTTACCAATCACTGTTTTACAACAAATGATTGATGGTTTATCCGTTTCTGCTATCGCTGCTGCAGTTGCTTTTTTGACTGCTTCAGGATCATGTCCGTCAATAGATTGAACATGCCAGTTATACGCATCGAAACGCTTTGGCGTATCGTCTACAAACCAACCATCAACATTGCCATCGATAGAAATATTATTGTCGTCATAAAAACAAATCAGTTTACCTAGACCAAATGAACCCGCTAATGAACAAGCTTCATGTGAGATACCTTCCATTAAGCAACCATCACCTAAAAATACGAAAGTATTATGATCAACGATTTCATGACCTTCTTTATTAAACTGAGCCGCCATGACTTTTTCAGCCAAAGCAAAACCTACTGCATTTGCAACACCCTGCCCTAGTGGACCCGTGGTTGTTTCAATACCTGGCGCGTAACCGTATTCAGGATGACCTGGAGTCTTCGAATGTAATTTACGGAAAGATTTAAGATCATTAATGCTTAAGTCATAACCTGTTAAATGTAAAACCGAGTATGGCAACATTGAGCCATGTCCGTTTGACATAATAAATCGATCGCGATCTGCCCAATTAGGATTCGTTGGATTGTGCTTCATAAAATCGTTGTAAAGCACTTCTGCGATATCAGCCATTCCCATTGGTGCACCGGGATGTCCGTTACCAGGAATTTGAATAGAATCCATTGTTAAAGCACGGATGGCGTTTGCGAGGGTTGCGCGGTCAGACATTAATACTCTCCTTGAGAGATTGTGTAAATTGCGTAATAAGAAATAGTCTATAGACGCTTAAATAGACAAGATCAAATTTAAACAGTCGGGGGTTATAGAAAATTCATCATTTTGCCATCACTAGCTTTTGTTTATTACAAACAATATAAGCAATCGATAGCTTTCTAAAACGAATGATTATAACTGCGTTCGAAAGCTAAGGAAAAGCCTATATAAGCAAGATAGGTATAAACAGCCATAATAAATTCAATAGCGATGATTAGGATATCTTAATCACACATATATAATTAAGAAAGGTGTTTATAAAGCGTATTGAAAAGAAAAATCCATCAAAAGTAGAGAGGATTTTTTTAATCGATTAAAGTACGCCTCCCTACTTTTAACCACTTTCTAAAAAAGTCTACGTTAAAAACTACAATTTTTTTAATAACTAGTGTAAAATCTTTCGCCCAATGTCTGAGGAGCGTTGCGATCTAACTAAATCCTTAATTTTCTGTACTACAGAAGGTTAAAAATACAGTTAGGCTAGGCTCAGACAGTTTCAACTTGCAACGACGCTCAGCTAATATTTAAGGAGAACTTAATATGGCTGGGAATCATTTATTCACATCCGAGTCGGTTTCTGGGGGTCACCCCGATAAATTGGCAGATCAGGTTTCTGATGCTGTCCTTGACGCAATTCTAGAACAAGATAAAGATGCACGTGTAGCCTGTGAGACTATGGCTAAAACGGGCATGATTATTCTTGCTGGTGAAGTAACTACAAGCGCTGTTGTCGATTACGAAAAAATCGTACGCGAAACAGTAAAAGGCATTGGTTACACAAGCTCTGATATTGGTTTTGACGGCGACTCATGTGCCGTAATCAATGCACTAGGCCAACAATCACCTGATATCGCAATGGGTGTTGATCGCGAAGACAAAGAATCACAAGGCGCTGGCGACCAAGGTTTAATGTTTGGTTACGCTAGTAATGAAACTGACGTTTTGATGCCCGCACCAATCACTTACTCTCACCTATTGGTTGAGAAGCAAGCTGAGCTAATGAAAAATGGCAAACTACCTTTCTTACGTCCAGATGCAAAAAGCCAAGTAACTTTTCGATATGAAGGCGACAAGCCAGTGTCAATTGATGCAGTAGTTTTATCTACTCAACATAGCCCTGATGTTAGCCAAGCTGATCTTCAAGAAGCTATTATGGAAGAAATTATTAAGCCGGTTCTTCCTGCTGAATGGTTAACTTCAAAAACTCTTTACCACATTAACCCAACAGGCCAATTTATTATCGGTGGTCCAGTAGGTGATTGTGGATTAACGGGTCGTAAAATCATTGTTGATACATACGGTGGAATGGCTCGTCACGGTGGCGGCGCATTCTCTGGTAAAGATCCATCAAAAGTTGATCGTTCTGCTGCATACGCTGGTCGTTATGTTGCAAAGAACATCGTTGCTGCTGGTCTTGCTGAGCGCTGTGAAATTCAGGTTTCTTACGCAATTGGTGTTGCTGAGCCTACGTCGATTTCAATCGAGACGTTTGGCACTGGCATAATCTCTGACGAGAAAATCGAAGCAATGGTGCGTGAGCATTTCGATCTTCGCCCATTCGGCATTATGACTATGCTTGATCTTCTAAAGCCTATTTACCAACAAACTGCTGCTTACGGTCATTTCGGCCGTGAAAACATCGGTTTACCATGGGAAAAGACTGATAGAGCTGAAGCATTGAAAGCTAGTGTTTAAAAATAGTTAGACTTTTTAACTAAAAATTCACATACAACACTTTAGAATTTAGATAGATTTAAAATACCGTTTCTGAGGAACGCTGCACTTTAAATAACTAATCATGTTATTTAAAGGAGGCTCAGAAATGGTAAAATTTATAACTGCGTTCCTAAACTGAGATTCAAAACAATCTCTTGAAACTATAGGAAAATATAATGACTACTAAACAAGATTACGTCATAGCTGATTTAACACTTGCTGATTGGGGCCGTAAGGAACTCAATATCGCAGAAACAGAAATGCCAGGTCTAATGGCACTTCGCGCAAAGTACGGTGAAGAGAAGCCATTAACAGGAGCTCGCATTGTCGGTTCTTTACACATGACTATTCAAACTGCTGTTCTTATTGAAACATTAACTGCACTAGGTGCTGAAGTTCGTTGGGCAACTTGTAACATCTTCTCTACTCAAGATCACGCTGCTGCTGCAATCGCTGCCACGGGTGTTCCAGTTTTTGCTGTTAAAGGCGAGACACTAGACGAGTACTGGGATTACTGTCATAGAATCTTCGATTGGCATGATGGTGGTACACCAAACATGATCCTTGATGACGGCGGCGATGCTACTGGTCTGATCGAGTTAGGCGTTAAGGCTGAAAAAGATATTTCAGTTCTGGATAACCCAGGCTCTGAAGAAGAAATCTGCATGTTCAACTCTATCAAAAACAAGCTGAAGACTGACCCAACATGGTACTCAAACATCCGTCCAAACATCCAAGGTGTTACGGAAGAGACGACAACAGGTGTTCACCGTTTATACGAAATGGTTAAGAAAGGCGAGCTAAGCTACCCTGCAATGAACGTAAACGATTCTGTTACTAAATCTAAGTTTGATAACTTATACGGTTGTCGTGAGTCTTTAGTAGACGGTATCAAGCGCGCTACTGATGTAATGGTTGCTGGTAAAATCGCTGTTGTACTTGGTTACGGCGACGTTGGTAAAGGTTCTGCTCAATCACTTCGTGGTTTAGGTGCTACTGTTTGGATTACTGAAATTGATCCGATTTGTGCTTTACAAGCAGCAATGGAAGGCTTCCGTGTAGTAACTATGGATGATGTTGCATCACAAGCTGATATCTTTGTTACAGCTACTGGTAACTTCAATGTAATCACTGAAGCACACATGCTACAGATGAAGAACAACTCTATCGTTTGTAACATCGGTCACTTCGATAACGAAATCGCTGTAGCAGATATGGAAAAATACGAGTGGGAAGAAATCAAACCACAAGTTGATCACATCATCCTACCTAGCGGTAACCGCATCATTCTTCTTGCTCAAGGTCGTTTAGTAAACCTAGGTTGTGGCACAGGGCATCCAAGTTTCGTAATGTCAGCTTCTTTCACTAACCAAGTGTTAGCGCAGATTGAAATCTTCTGTCACGGTGAGAAATACGAAAACGATGTTTACATGCTTCCAAAAGAACTAGATGAAGAAGTTGCTCGTTTACACCTTGATAAGATCGGTGCTAATTTAACTGAGCTTACTGATGTTCAGGCGGATTACTTAAGCGTTGATAAAGCTGGCCCTTACAAAGTAGCTCATTACCGTTATTAAAGGCTCATCTTTCATTGAATCTCGACGTTACTGCTGATTCTCGAATGTGTCACTTACTAATGTAAGCTCAAACATTCTCCGATCAGCAGTGCCTTGATTTTCAAGGAAATCTCAGCCTTTAATTTACTTGTTAAGTTAAAGGCTTTTTTGTTTTAGCGTTATTTTCTAACGTTAATAATCAAACAAATATAAAAGACACCTCCCGACTTTTTAGCAGTTTCTAACTGTTTAGTAGAGGAGTTCTCTAGATTTGACTTAAATTTAAGGAGTAACACAACGTATGGATAAGCAATCATATAGTTTTGAGTTTTTCCCTTCTAAAACGGCTGCAGGTATTGAATCACTCGCTTTAGTAAGCGACGAGCTCGCAACCTTAAAGCCTAATTTTTTCTCAGTTACCTATGGCGCAGGCGGCACAACACAAGACGCGACTATAGAAACTGTCACGAGCACCCAACAACGAACAGGTATTCCTACAGCACCTCACTTATCTTGCATTGGTTCTGAAAAAGAACAAATCCGTGATTTATTGATGGGATATAAAGAGAGAGGCATTAATCGTATCGTAGCTTTACGCGGCGATTTACCTTCCGGTATGCGAGACATTGGTGAATTTCACTATGCCAATGATTTAGTCGAATTTATTCGCACTGAAACAGGCGACCACTTTCAAATTGAAGTAGCTGCTTACCCTGAAAAACACCCTCAATCAAAAACTTTTGATATGGACGTTGATCATTTTGGATTGAAAGTAAAAGCAGGCGCAAATCGTGCAATTACCCAATACTTTTTCAATGCAGATGCTTACTTTAACTTTATTGATCAGCTACAAAAACGGCAGATTGATATTCCTGTATTGCCGGGAATTATGCCTATTACGAATTTCACACAAATGGCACGCTTCTCAGATGCGATTGGCGCAGAGATCCCGCGCTGGTTACGTAAACAATTTGAATCCTATGGTGATGACCAAGAATCTATTCAGAAACTAGGCAATGAGTTTATTACAAAAATGTGTGAACGTTTGTTAGAACAAGGTGCACCGGGTTTACATTTTTATTCGATGAATAAGATAGAGCCAAGCAAGGCTATTTGGAATAATCTGGGCTTAACTAATAAATAAATAGAAATGACCAAAA
>JBALXO010000003.1:30105-40255 GCA_036960615.1 Cocleimonas sp.
TAATAAAGACACCCCCCTACTTTTTACCTGTTTTAGTATTATAGAGCTTCATTTGCTAAACAAATGGAATAGGTTTAAATTGCTTTTCCCATGGATTAGGTCGACGCCACCAACGTTGCGCCATCGTTGCATAAACTTCTCTAAAATCTACCGTATGAATCATATCGCCATCTTTCAAATGCTGTGGTGTAAGGCTTGGTTGTTTACCATACATGCCACCACGGACGCGTCCGCCAATAGCAAAATGTGCAGAAGCTGAACCATGATCCGTACCACCACTATTATTTTCAGCAACGCGACGCCCAAATTCAGAATACGTAACGACCATTACGTTATTCCACAAGCCTGCTTTCTTCATAGCATCAGAAAATGCTTTCAAACCACCACCCAGGTGATTCATCAAATTATTATGTTGATCAGTTTGCGAGGCGTGTGTATCGAAGCCTTCAAGTGAAACTTTATAGACTGGCGTATCCATGCCATTAATGATCATTTGACTCACTAAAGCTAATTTACGTCCTATACGACTAGTTGGAAATTTAACTGGAGAACGCCTACCTTTATGAATTCTGCTCAATTCATTAGCAGCCATATTGATTTGATTCTGTACATTTAACATGTGCGCTAAAGATGCATTCGCAGGCTTGAAATTTTTCTTATTCAAATACTTTGTTTGGCGTAAAAAGGTTGTTGGGTCTTCCATTGCAACCGCTGAATTATTCGCCCCAGCCATTGGCCCTAGATTGTTATCACCTAAGACAATACCATTGACTGATGTTGGCCTTGGTGGCAATACGCGCGACAACCAGCCACGCTCTTCATCATGTCGAGTCGATGCGGTCTCCCAAATATCAATCGAATGGAAATGTGATCGACTCGGGTTTGAGTATCCGACGCCTTGAATCCAAGCCATTTGTCCTTGTTGCCAAAGCGGTAACAATTGTTTTAGATAAGGATTCATTCCCATATTATCTTTTAAGGGAATAGCATTTCGCACAGCTATAGAAGGCCTTGCACTGAAATAATCTTGATCACGAAAAGGGACCAATGTATTCAATCCATCATTGCCTCCTTTTAGTTCAACCATTACAACAATTTGATCAGGTCGCTGGCCTTTTTGCGTGCCCGCGAAAGCACTCGGTACGACGCTAGCGAGTGGGATTAAACTTGAATATTTTAAGAAGTCGCGTCTATTCATATTATTATTTTAGTTGAAAAACGGGATCAAGCATCAAAGCTCTCACCATTCTTCTCTTTCCTGGAGTAACCGGCAATGGCAAAGCAGGATCTAACGGCAACAACCATTTGACAACCTCTTCACCCGTTGTTTCAGGTAAATAAGATTCCATCTTTGCCGAAGCTTGACTGTGTCGTGTGAGTTTATTTAACAATGAGGTTCTAACTAACAGCGTTTGCGTATCAATCCACGCATTTCCGCCAGACCAGCCTTTAACTGTTGGCGGGTCAAATAAGTCTTGACCTAGTAATTGAGAGATATGTACCAATTCAGAATCAGGTAATTTAGGAAACGGCAAAGCCCGAAGCGTTCCAACGACCAAATCAATCGGTGATTTAATTAGCGTACCTTTATATTTTGGCGACCAAAAAGCCTCACTATTTAACACAGTTGAATAAAGCGCTTTGATGTTGTAATTCGATTGACGAAATACAGCGCCCCATTGTTTGATATAACGTGGTTCAGGATGCGAATTACTGATGAATTCTTTCCAAAACTTCTCAGCTATATGCTCTGCAGCTCTAGGCTTTTGTAGAATGATATCGATAATTTGATCGCCAGAAAAACTACCTGTCTGACCCATAAAGGTTACTGGAGTAGTATCATGATGTTTCGCATCATAACGATATATTCCACGGTTTCTATCGACACCCCAACCAGTAAAAGCCACAGCTGCAGCTTTGACGTCGTTTTCGTTGTAATGCCCGCGACCTAAAGTAAATAGCTCTAATAATTCACGAGCGAAGTTTTCGTTTGGACTGCCCTTGACGTTTTTAGAACCATCAAGGTAAATCAACATAGCGGGATCACGTGCAACTTTATGTAACAGTGTTCGATAGTTACCTAGCGCATTGTCACGCAGTAACTTATTTTGTGTATACATGAGATTCGGCTGTTCAACCTTCTCAAGCGAAGAGGTGAAATGATTATGCCAAAACAAGGTCAAATGCTCATTCACTGGCGTATCGTTTTGCAATAAATGTAACATCCACCAACGCTTTAAACGAGTGCCTTCTTGCATCATCATTTTACGCGCGCGTTTTTTACCAGCGCCGTTTTGCATGCTCATGCGCTTTATATTTGCATAGGGAGTTAATCTTGGGCCAGGCGGTGTTTTTGGAGCGGCCGAAGTTAACAGAATATTGATCGCTTCCGCTCGTGTTTTTCCCTCTAGTGCTTTTACACCTCCCCACTGCTGGCCTAATGCCGTGCGCGAAACAAGGTGCCGTGTATCAGAGAAACTCAACCTTCCCATTCTTACTTACTTCCTATTGTCCCTGCAACACGTAATGTATTGCCTAGTTCTTATTATTATTTAAGCCAATATATGAAGATACTCTGAACACGAGTTGAAAAGCACTCATCTATTTATTGAATGCTTTCTTCATTGGCGAAATTTTGGACTTAGTATACCGTTAGCAAAGACAGAATAAAACCATGAAAATAGATATAGATCAGAGCATAAAAAACCAAGAAATTGATAACTTAGAAGAATACCTTTTGGATTTTCAGGATGAATGGGAAGTGACCCAATCAGTGCGCTCAGCAAAGTGGCGTAAGCATTTTGTTATTTGTTTTATCGGGGTGATATTAGTCTCTAGCTTTGCACCTCAATTCTTTTGGTTAGGCCTTATTGTGATTGCTTATTTTGCAGGATCTTTATTCAGTTTACTGAGACAGAATGCAAAAACTACACATCAAATTATTGAACACAAAAAACAGCTTAAACTAGTAAAGTTATTACGCAATTTTGAGTCTTCTCCTTTTTCGCAAAAATAAAAATTCTATGTAATCCAAAAAGTCCAAATTCATAATTAACTACTAATTCAATTGCCTAATAATGAAAGGGTGTAATTCAGAGAAACACCTTGTATAATCGCGCGCCTAGAGAATCTAGCTAAGTATGTAACTTGTTACAAGGCCTAATTAGATCACATAAAGAACATCCTTCAACAAACACAGAGACTTTTGTCGTGATAGAAAATTTAAGAAATATTGCCATTATTGCCCATGTTGACCATGGTAAAACTACTTTGGTAGATAAAATGCTTGAGCAATCTGGCACCTTGGGCGACCGCGCAAACGTCTCTGAACGCATGATGGACTCGAACGCGATTGAGCAAGAACGTGGCATTACCATCCTTGCAAAAAATACGGCCCTTAGATGGAAGGACTACCGTATCAATATTGTAGACACACCAGGTCACGCCGATTTCGGTGGTGAAGTTGAACGTGTTTTATCAATGGTTGATTCGGTATTGCTGTTGGTTGACGCAGTTGATGGCCCAATGCCCCAAACTCGCTTCGTAACATCAAAAGCATTCGCGATGGGCTTTAAGCCGATAGTCGTTATCAATAAAATTGACCGTCAAGGCGCGCGTCCTGATTGGGCACTTGACCAAACGTTCGAATTATTCGACAAGCTTGGCGCAACTGACGAGCAACTGGACTTCCCTGTAGTTTATGCATCAGCTATCAATGGTTATGCGGGCATGGAAAGTACCGTTGATAGTGGCGACATGACACCTTTATTCCAAACTATCATTGACAGTGTTGCACATCCAGATGTTGATCCGGATGCTCCATTCCAGATGCAGGTTTCTCAGCTAGACTACAACTCTTACACTGGTTTGATCGGTATCGGTCGTATCAAGCAAGGAAAAATCAAGCGTAACAGCGCAATAAAAGTTATCGATGCTGAAGGAAAAATCCGTAACGGACGTATCTTACAACCAATGGGATTCAATGGTCTAGATCGTGTTGACGTTGAAACAGCCGAAGCTGGCGACATCATCGCTTTCACTGGCATGGACAAATTACATATCTCAGACACACTTTGTGACCCTGAGCACGTAGTTGCTTTGCCAGCAATGACAGTTGATGAGCCAACAGTGAGCATGACCTTCCAAGTAAACAACTCACCGTTTGCTGGTAAAGAAGGTAAATACGTAACGTCACGTAATATCCAAGAGCGCTTAGAAGAAGAATTACTGCATAACGTTGCTTTACGCGTTGAACAAGGTGATGAGATTGACAAATTTAGAGTCTCTGGTCGTGGCGAATTGCACTTAGGTATTCTTATTGAGAATATGCGTCGCGAAGGCTTCGAAGTTGCGGTTTCGCGCCCTGAAGTTGTTGTGCGTGGCGAAGGTGATAGCCGTGAAGAGCCTTACGAGAATCTTACAATTGATATCGAAGAAGTTAATCAAGGCAGCATTATGGAAAAGATGGGCGAACGTAAAGGCGCTCTTCAAAACATGGAGCCTGACGGAAAAGGACGTATTCGTCTTGAGTATGTTATTCCATCACGTGGCTTAATTGGTTTCCAAACTGAATTCATGACGCTTACTTCTGGTACTGGCTTAATGTATCACTCGTTTGATCATTATGGTCCGTTCATTAAAGAAGAAATTGGTCAGCGCAGTAGTGGTGTATTGGTTTCTAACGCAACAGGTAAAGCACTAGCATTTGCTATCTTCAACCTTCAAGAACGTGGAAAGATGTTTATCGATCACGCTCAAGAAGTTTACGAAGGTCAAGTTGTGGGTATCCACGCTCGTGATAATGATTTGGTTGTTAACCCACTTAAAGCTAAGCAATTAAACAATATTCGTGCTGCAGGTACGGATGAAAACTTAATTTTAGTTAAGCCGATTAGATTCACACTTGAGCAAGCATTAGAGTTTGTTGATGACGACGAATTGGTAGAGATTACACCAGAAAGCATTCGTATCCGTAAGAAGATATTAAACGAGAACCTACGTAAAGCCGCTACTCGTGGCGGCCCTGGTGCTGGCAAGTAATAGTTTAAAAAACAGATGCATAAAGAAAGCGGCTCTTTGAGTCGCTTTTTTTATGCTTAAAAAGACACCCATAGTGATAATTCTTAGAAAATGAATAAAGGCTCTTGAAGAATAATCGTTATCAGCTAGGTTTTTCAGAGTCTATTTTGATACGGACTAATTGTGCCAAAGTTCTAACTTCGAGTTTCCTCATTACTTGTGAGCGATGTACTTCGACTGTTCGCTCACTAATATCTAGATCATAAGCGATACTTTTATTGGCCTGTCCTTCAGCTACAAGTAAAAAAACTTGTTTTTCACGAGCACTCAAGAGCGCCAACTTCTCGACTACTTTTTGTCGAATATCTCTAACGCTTCTATCATCCGCTTCGCAGTCAAAAGCCTGTTGAATTCGACCAATGAGATTTTCTTCTTGAAACGGTTTGCGCATGAAATCGATCGCACCTTGGCGCATTGCTTCAACTGCCATAGGTATATCACCATGGCCTGTTATGAATATTATAGGTAATAGTGAATTAGCTTCTTTAAGTTTTTCTTGAAGTTCAAGACCACTCATTCCAGGCATACTGATATCTAAAATAAGACAGCCTTTTTGAGAACTATCATACTGTTCAAAAAACTCTGTCGCAGAAGAAAAGCACTGATGAGGTAAATCTACTGTTTCTAACAGCATACTCATGGAATCTCTTACTGCTTCATCATCATCCACGATAAATGCAATCTGTCCCTTATCTATGATTGTCTCAACTTTAGCCTTATTCATAAAACGTCCTCTACATAAGGCAAAGTAAAAAAGAATGTCACGCCAGCTTTTTTATTGTTGATAAAGTCGAGCTTACTACTGTGTGCTTTAACGATAGAGTTGCTGATGGATAAACCCATGCCCATACCACTCTCTTTGGTTGAAGAAAAAGGCATATAAAGGCGTTCTGCAAATTCTTTGGTTATACCTACACCGCTATCGGTAATAGATATTTTGATGCCTTTCTCGGTAGGATTAGTTTGGACAATTATCTCATTGGCACTCTCAAAACCCACACCTTCCATTGACTCCATACCATTTCTAAGCAAGTTTAAGATAACTTGTTGTATTTGTATCGGATCACATCTCACCTGCTTTAATTTATCTGATAATTCTAATGATATTTTCATATTTCGTAGCTGAGCTTCTACCTCAGCAAGCTTATGTACGTCACTAATTAAATCATTACAATTAGTTTCCTGATGGCGACTGTCTTGTTGCTTGGTGAGCTGCTGAATATGTTCTATCACATCTCCTGCACGATGCGCTTGAATGCTAATTTTATTTAAAGCATCACTTACACGATCAATCTTTGAAGTTCCGCTATCTATAAAACGTATTCCTGATTGGGCATACATCGAAATTGCAGTTAAAGGCTGATTGATTTCATGGGCGATGCTGATGGCCATTTCGCCAAGTATATTGAGCCGATCGACATGCGCAAGTTGCTCTCTTTGCTCTCTAGCTTCTTGCTCAGCAGATCGACGGGCAGTTAGATCTCTGATTAAACCAACAAATTTACGCTCAACTTTGTGATTAAAATTAAGATTGGCGCTTTTATTAGAAACACTTATCACTTCTCTCACCGATAAATTGACAGGGAAAATTGATCCGTCTTTGCGTTTACAGTTATCTTCTCTTTCATTAGCGACGCTTGATTCCTCACCACTGAGGTGTGAAGACATATATTTAACAAATTCTTCATTGTTAGGTTCGGACATCAATATTCGGATATGTTTATCCTTAATCTCATCAAGTTTATATCCGAACATTTCTTGCGTTACGCTATTGATGGTGTCAATTCTACCTGCCTCATCAATAGTGATGACAGCTTCGACAACTGTATCGACTAACGCTTTGGCAAAGGCTTCCTCATTCATTAAAGCCGTTTCGGCTAACTTCCTATCAGTTATATCGGTAATAAAGCCCTCAAGAATATGATAGCCATCACGCCATTCTACGGATCTCCCTCGTTCCCAAACCCACTTTTCTTGATTGTCACGAGTAGTAATACGATACTCGATTTCAAACGGCTCTCCCTTTTCGACCGCACGAGTAACCTCCTTCTCTATTCGTTCGACATCTTCTGGTAAGGTAAAACATTCTCCCCATAAAACTTTTTGCTCTTCAATATCACGACGATCATAACCACACAATGCATAGCAACCATCACTTACAAACTCCATTGGCCAATCCTTACTATTCAAGCAACGATAAGCCATTCCTGGCAGATTTTTTAATAAGGAGTCTAGAAGAGGGGCAGCATTTTTCTGTGATTCTTTCGAGTCACTACTTGTTGTCAGGCCATGTGGAATTAAGTCTAATTTCATACTTCACAAGTATCCAAAGAATTCCTCACTACTCGTTTAACAGAAGTCAGAAAGGTTTAGATTAAGTGTAGTTCGAATAGCAACTAATGCAATCTAATCAGATCTAACTAGAGTGCTTTAGTTGCTATCCTTTTATCTACGAACTCATTAATTACAAATACATTAACTAAGAGTTCTTTAAATAACATTCCATTGAATCATCAAGCGCATCTTTCCAAGGAGTGTGATGTGTTGGAGCCATAGTTCCTGTCATAACTGATTTATATGAATTATCTCTGAAACTCATGATTCCTTTCTTTTTGTGACCTTTCCATTCATAAAATGCCTGACAAGCGCCTTCAACATCAAAACTAGGATAGTCTGTTTCTGCAATTAACTCTGCAACATAAGCCCCCTGATAAGCAATAGCAGCATAGTCATCTGCGCCTGCATCTTCAGCAGCAATACGCTGATCAACATCAGCGATTAAAGAAGCTTTATCTGTCGGAATCTCAATTTTTCCCATTATCACATCTCTAACATACCAAGCCTGAGCGTCGAACATATTGAACGTAAACCACTGATCTTGCATACCTAGATAGAACAAATCAGGGTTATGTACATAAGCCACGCCTTTGTAGAGGTCTGAAGCAGCTAAACGGTTAGCAGTTTTAAGGCGTAAATCATCAGGTAAATAGTTAAAGAAGTGTTTATAACCAGTACATAAAATAATGACATCTACTTCTTGGTGGGTACCATCGATAAAATAAGCATTATTTTCGTCAACCTTCTTCAGCGCTGGAACTTCTTTCCAGTTATCAGGCCAATCGAATCCCATAGGTGCCGTTCTATGCGCCACAGTCAGTGATTTGGCTCCATACTTCCAACACTGCGATCCAATATCTTCAGCAGAATAACTAGTTCCTAAAAGAAGAACATTCAGACCTTTAAACTCACGTGCATCACGGAAATCATGTGCGTGCAGAATACGCCCATTAAAGGATTCAAAACCTTCGTAATGAGGTACGTTAGGCGTTGAGAAGTGCCCTGAAGCTACAATCACATGATCGAATTCTTCACTGTAAGTTGAATCCTTAATTTGGTCATGAGCTGTTACTGTGAATTTTTTTGTGTCTTTGTTGTGTTGAACGTTTCGTACAGGTGAATTAAAACGAATCCAGTCACGAATTTTAGCTTTATTGACGCGGCCTTCGATATAATCAAATAACACTGCGCGAGGTGGATAAGACGCAATTTGTTTACCAAAATGTTCTTCAAAAGAATAGTCAGCAAACTCAAGACCCTCTTTTGGCCCATTTGACCAAAGGTAACGATACATTGAACCGTGAACTGGTTCACCGTGCTCATCAAGACCAGTACGCCAAGAGTAATTCCAAAGGCCTCCCCAGTTACTTTGTTTTTCAAAACAAACTATCTCAGGTATTTCTTCGCCCTGTTGAGCCATAGATTGAAAGGCTCGCATTTGTGCAAGTCCTGAAGGGCCAGCGCCTATAATTGCAATTCGTTTAGTCATTTTGTTTAGATCTCTCCTATAACATTAAGGGAATGAACCAGCATTAAGTTAATAATATACCGATAATGATAAAGACTATAACAAGGACCTTATGTGCATTGTAATTAGTAATATTACTTAGTAACTGGTGTAACAATGAAACTGAGATCAGTTAATTAGTAAAGTGAGTGCTTATTCGTAACGGTAACCCGCACCATGTACTGTTTTAATTAGTTGCGGATCGCTCGAATCATCTTCGATCAGTTTGCGTAATTTTGAAATATGTTGATCCAGCGTTCGGCTATTCGGCATATGATCATAACCCCAACATTCATTGAAAAGTAAATCGCGACTTACAACCTCTCCTTGATGTTTTGCCAAGGTTTGTAACACTTTAATTTCACGCAGGCTTAAATCAATACAGACATTACCTTTTTTAGCACGTAGTTCATTCGGCAAAACCTCTAAATTCCCAAAGCTAAATGTATCTGCTTGAGTTTCAGTAGTAGTTGATTCTGCTGTTGATGATTTTAGATAGCGACGTGTAATCGCTCTGATGCGTGCAACCACTTCGCGCGTTCCAAACGGTTTACTAATGTAATCATCTGCGCCTAATTCTAAGCCAATAACTCGATCAATCTCTTCTGATTTAGCACTAAGAAAAATAATTGGGATGTCATTATCCACAGCGCGTATTTCACGACAGACAGTATAGCCATCCATCTCTGGCATCATAATATCGAGAATCACAAACTGCGGCTTCTGCTTTTGGAAAAGCTCTAGGGCAATTTTACCATTTTCCGCAGTCTCAATCTCATAACCTTCTTGGGAAAGTAAATCACTTAAACCCAGACGGATATTTAGATCATCTTCAGCTATTAAGATCTTCACAAAAGACACCCCCCTACTTTCTGGCACTTTCTCATTCTAATTACCTTCAATTGGAAGCTTCAATTCGAAACAGGCACCTTCACTTACATCAATGTATTCAAGCGAGCCACCAAGGTATTCTGCTTGTTGACGTGCGATAGTTAGTCCTATTCCTGTGCCACTTACGCCTTCGGTAATCTTGTCATCAATACGATAGAACGGTTTGAAAATATGTTTACGCTCAGCTCGTGAAATACCAGAACCGTAGTCACGAATACGCACTACAAATTGATTGTTTTTAATCTCACTATTGATATCTAAACGCTTGCCGCTTGAGGCATATTTTTCGACATTACTAAGTAAGTTATTTAGAATCTGTTCGAGAATATCAGGATC
>JBALXO010000003.1:40355-74006 GCA_036960615.1 Cocleimonas sp.
TTTTTAGCTATTGGCGAAGCTAAAGGAGCTTCTGAATTTGTTATCATCGGCTTGGAAGAGCTTGAACCCAAAGAACTAGAATCTAATAAACTTGAATCTAAGGAGCTAGACATGGTCGAACTTGGTTCTTGAGCGATATCGTCTACCATTACAGTTTCTTCAACTACAGTAGCGCTTTCATATGACTTAATTGCGCTGTTTGAGCTAGAAAATGATGCTGGAGCAGATTGCTTTTGAGAGTCCAAACTAGCAACTATCGATTCCGTTTCTAATCGCTCATTTATACTTGCGACCTGTTCAACACTTGAAGTATTAACTTGATTAGAAAACAAAATTTCTGGATCACGCCAAACCGATGCTAAGCGATCAACAAAGACTTTTTCGGCTGCGGTAATATCTTTATCTGTTGGCGGAAAGCTTCGAATACGTTGTGGATCTAAAACAAAAATCTGGCGAATATTGCCATCATTATTAATGCGTTCGCGTGTAGCGTTACTATCTAATTGCCATTGAGGAATCAGCAAACTCCATTTGAGCTGCATCTCTTCAAAATAACTTTGCACTACCGTATCGACTTGATTTAGACGTGCCGTCACCAAACTGGTAAAACGCGCATCGTTTAGCTGTTGCGTATCTTGGCTAATTTTCAAGCCCTGCCATGCGAGTAAACTCAGTGGCAATAGCACTAATAGAGCCAATGTGATGATGAGTTTACGGTCTTGCATTTGATCCTTAATCGGGTGGTTTGATGCAGTATACAAGTAGCGCGTGATTTCAGCTAACAGCTAAAATCACGCGTTTCAATCGATGTCTACTTATATGATTGTTGCTTATCAGATCTGAATTGCTTCGCTTTAAGCTCCTTACGATTTTTATTCCATTCTTTCTTTTTTACAATGTTTCTCGCGTCTTTATCGATTTCGTCACTGAAGCTATTTAACTCTTGCTCAGCAGCGCCACCCAATAAGGCACCTTGGCTCCTAGAATATGCAGAACTTGTGTTAAGTACACTTTGTGCTTCTTCCAACTTGCCCGCATCTCTTAATCGAAGTGCTCTTTTACTATCTTCATTTACAACTTGTTTAGTGGCTGCACTAACAACTGGCGCATTTAAGGCACGTTTCACTTCTTCTTTTGATGCGCTGTAAGCCACTTTCATATTTTCAGCGAGTTTATCTTGTCGACGGCTTTGCATGTTTTGATAATTAACGCTGACATCAGCCAATGACACTTCTTGCCTGGCTTTACCTGCAGGAACTTCAACTTCTATCAAAACAAATTTTTCTTGCTCGCTATACAACTGACTCATATTAGTACGAACGGTTTGACCTAAAATCGTACCATCACGACCTAAAATACGAATTGGTCTGATGCCGTTGTTAAGGCGGATTATAATTTCAACATCTTGAGCAACCACTGAAAGTACATCGCCGAATTCATATTTAAAAATCTTTGCTAAGTCTTCGGCATCTTTTACAAAAGCATGATTACCATCGCTATAGCCCGCAAGATTAGCCATTAAGTCTTCGTTGTAACCTGTGCCTAAACCAATCGTTGTAACAGTAATGCCATCTTTACTTAACGACGCACCTAAATCACCCAATTCGCTTGGTGAGCTCGGTCCAACATTAGCCTGGCCATCGGATAACAAGATAATTCTGTTAACTCGATCTTTATTTAAAAATTTTCGCACCTCAGCAGCGCCTTTGCTTACTCCTGCAAATAATGCCGTCTTGCCGCTTGATTTCATTCTATCAATGGCTCGATTAATCGCACGCTTATCACTGACCTTAGTCGCAGGGACTAAGACATTGACGGTTGAGTCATAACTAATAATTGAAATGATATCGTTTTCATTCAACAAATTTACTGCCATACGAGCAGCTTCTTTTGCACTTCGAAGTTTTTCGCCGCCCATAGATCCTGACTTATCTAACACAATTGCAATGTTCGCTGGCGTTCGTTCGCTTGAATCTTCTAATTTAAATCCAGTCAGTGCTACCTTGAGAAAAGTTGTTTGTGTTCTACCCGCCTCGATCACTGGACTGGCGAGTTCTGCGCGTAAATGTACTGTTTGAGGAGCTGTGGGTTTAGTAGCATAACCGGGAGATGCGCTCATCATGCCACCCATAAATAAACAAACTGATGCGCCCAGTATCTTTTTTGCGATGTGTTTAATTGAATTCATTTGCTTAACCTGCCTTTGTTGTGTTTTAAGTTGAGTAAAGTAATTAACGAGACCAACTTTAATTCCACAGCAACTAGTATAAGTGAGATGGATGTATCGACTTTGTAAAAAGTTTGTAAAAAAGACATCAACTGGAGACTTAATAAAAAAAACCTTATTTTATGTAAATAAGGAAAGCGACGTTATTATGTAGTCATGCACAAACTTACTTTTAATACTCATCGCTATTTTCTAATCGTTTTATTCTTAGCTGTGAGCGCCTGTTCATCCATCCAACCTCGACAATCACCCAATAGTTTAGACGCTAAAATAAACCAAACTCGAATCGTTTTAGTTGGTGAAACACATACTGATTTCGGGCATCACCTTAATCAACTCGAAATCATTCAGAAAGCCTTCAAAAAATCGGGGGACACCAAAAGTGGCGTCTTGTCTATTGGTTTAGAGATGATCCAACAGCCATTTCAACCTTATTTAGATGATTACATCGCTGGGAATATTACTGAGCTTGAAATGTTACGTGGTGTGGAGTGGTATTCTCGTTGGCGTTATGATTTTCGTTTATATCGTCCGATATTTAATTATGCAAAACAGAATGAGATTCCTTTGATTGCTTTAAATATTCCACAAGAATTAACAAGGCAAATTTCCAAAGTAGGTATTGAGGGGTTAACAACTCATGAGCGTAAACAACTGCCTAGCTTTATTGATAAGTCTAACGCTGAATACACAGCCCGCTTAAAAAAAGTTTTCGGCTTACACGCGCACGGAAAGAAGTTCAACGAAGCAGGCTTTCGTAAATTTGTAGATGCCCAACTTGCTTGGGACGAGGGAATGGCATTTGCCGCTAGTAATTATCTTACAGAATATCCAAAAAAACGTATGGTTATTCTTGTTGGTAGTGGACACCTGATTAATCGCGAAGGAATTCCTAGTCGCATTGATCGACAACTCAAATTATCAGCTGATAAGCGCTCCTTGGTAATTTTGAGTCACTCAGATGAAAAATACAGTAGCAAAGAAGCAGACTTTTCATTGAAATCAAAAGAGATTAAATTACCACCGGCTGGCTTGATCGGTATAAGTATGAAAGACACTGAAGAAGGTGTTCAAGTATCGGCTATTGCTAAATCAGGTGCCGCGCAAAAAGCAGGATTAAAAAAAGATGATCTGCTGTTGAAGTTAAATGATGTTGCAGTGAGAACAACTAGCGATGTAGATTTATGGCGTTTAGATAAAAAGCCGAATCAAAAGATCGATGTATTGGTGCGTCGTGGCAAACAGAAGATAACAAAAAGACTAACTTTAGGATCACCAAATCCAATCAGTGAGTAAAAACAGCAAAAAGATGGGGGTGTACTTATATGCCCTTTTAGACTTTTAAGTACACCCCCCACCTTTTTGATCATTCTTTAAAACGCTTTAAACAATTATTAGTTCAAAGCCTTCATCAAATCTTTCAACAAACTGGCCACTTCGCCCGTCATCAAAGCAAACTGAATATCCATATGCTCTTCATAACTTTGTGGATCGTTATCTTGTAGTTGCTCTTCCAACACATCTAAGAATTTTAGCTTTTTAATTTGTAAGTCTTCGCTTAAAACAAAGCTAATTTTCTCATCCCATTCTATCGCTAACTTCGAAGCGAACTTGCCTGCTTTCAAACTTGATTGAATTTCATCCAATGTTAAGTCGTGCTGCTTAAATGTTGCGCTGCCTTTGTCATCGCCTTGGTTTTTAAGCTCGCACTCAAAACCCAAAGTAAATGGCTCAGGTAATCTGCCACTGCTCAACCATTCTGTCATTGCAACTGCTGGCGAAGTTTCAGAATCTGGCAATGTCACAGGTAGACTGCCGATCGTTTTGCGCAATAACTTAGTAAATTCTTCAGCACGCGGAGCTGATGATGAATTTAAAATTAACCAGCCGTTAGTAGGGTCGATCCAAGCATCAAGTTTTTGAGTCCGTGTAAATGCACGTGGTAATAACTCATGCTCGATATCTTCTTTCATTTCTTTCTTTTCGCGAGAGCTGACTTTACGACCTTCAGCCTCTTCAATAGCTTCAACTTTTTCCTGCATCGTTTCTTTAACGACGGTCGATGGCAAAAGACGCTCTTGGCGGGCCATAGTAAGCAAAATGTAATTATTAGATGCGTGTGTATATGAAGTGGTGTTTTTACCTAAAGGTGGCAACCAACCCATGCTTTCACGTTGAGTAGCTGAACACGGCGTAAAAGGCTTAGCCTCAAGCTCTCCATGAAGTTCTTCAGCATTTAACGGAAAGTCTTTTTCAAATTTAAAAAGATAGAGATTTTTAAACCACATGTTATTAGCCCATTGTTATTTTTGAGGCCGTGAATTATGCAGTAATTGAGAAAGGTAGAGTAGAAATTATTCCTCAAAAGTGCCAAAAAGTACTCCTTCTTAGACCCCTTTTAATTTAAGGAAAGATTAAACAAGAAGGTAAGAGTGACTTCCGTAAGAAATCATTGGGCAAAATCGAAGCATCGCGCTGAAAATGCCAGAAAAGTAGGGGGGTGTCTTTTTAAAGCTCAATAACGTTTAATACGTAATAATTAATCTAAAAGCAAATACATATGAGAGAAGTAGAAATCAATAAAGAGCCTGTCGAGCTTTATAAAATTCTAAAATTTGAAGGCATGGTAAATAGCGGCGGACAAGCCAAATCGGTTATCGACGATGGCTTAGTTACACTGAATGGAAAAGTGGAGACGCAGAAACGTAAGAAAATTGTCTCAGGTGATATTATTACTCTTTGGGATGAAACGATCAAAGTACGGCACGCCTAAGCTAAACTCTTTTAAAACTTATTCCCAAGCAGCAATGGGGGGCCCCAAAACGTCCCTATCCACCTCTATCCCTAAGCCTGCTTTATTGGGTGCAACTACCCCGCCATCCATCACAGGCGCATCAAACTCAGCCGTTTTAACAGTCACCATATCCCGTACATCTAGAATACAGCGAAGTGAACGTATTGGAACGGTTTGACCTAAATGAGCGATAGCAGCGAATGATATTGCTGAACCTACAGTATCTTGAACACTCATCGAAAGTCCTGCAGCAATACAGATGTCGCGCTGTCTTCTACCATGAGTGAGACCACCATTTTTAGATATTTTTAGACCGATGCCATCAGCAGTGTCATCTGCAATAAGTTTAATAATATCTGCATCATCTTGAGCTAATTCATCCAGAATGATCGGTACATTACAACGTTGCCGCAATGACTGTGTTTCACGCCATGTAGCACAAGGTGCTTCAAGTACAAAATCTAAAACTGCAGGTACTTTTGCTAACATACGCAATGCGCTTTCTGGTGTAAGACCACCATTGGCATCTACTAAGAAAAACTCGCCAGGTTTACGATCGGCAAGTGATGCACTAATGCGTTCAGCGTCTAAGGTCGGACCACCTTCGCTATCGAGTGCGCCTACTTTTACAGAATGACCCATATAACCCTTGTCACGATGTGCTGCTACACGCGCACGCATATCTTCCGGCTCTCCAGTACCAATGGATGAAATTATCGGCATGCGGTTATCAATGCGCCCCCCCAATAAATCACATACAGGCATATCTACAGATTTTCCAAAGATATCCCAACAGGCAACATCTAATGCTGTTTTGGCGTGGTTATGACCCAGTAATGCTTCGTCCATTACATCGTTAATGCGATCAACAAGACGTGGGTCTTTGCCGATTAAATACGGCGCAATTTCAGCGATTCCTGATCTTACGCCAAGCGCATGGGCCGCAATATAGGTAGAACCAAAAGGCGTACTTTCACCCCAACCCTCTAAACCGCATTCTGTAACGATTCGCACGATAGTTGCATCAAAACTAGTATAAGTTCGTCCGCCTGAAAGTTCGTAAGTACCTCCTGAATAAGGCAGGTCAACTTGGTAGACTTCTATTTTCTTGATTTTCATTCTTGTGTTTTTGTCACTGTTGGTGGAATCAATACCAACTTTCCCGTGAATTTCTTATCTAAAAAATCCGTTTGTGCTTGGGCAATTTCTGATAAAGGATAGGTTTTTGAAACTAAAGGCTTAATTTCTCCTCCTTCGATATAAGTGATTAGGTTTCTGAACACCACTTCTTCTTGGAAAGTACAGCCGATAAGCGTTAAGTCTTTGAGGTAGAGAGTGCGTACATCTAATTCAACTATCGGTCCTGCGATTGCGCCTGCGGTTGCATATCTTCCGCCGCGCTTTAACACTTCTAGTAAACTAGCCCATTTATCACCTGCAACTAGATCAACGACGACATCAACGCTATTACAACCTAACTCAGTAACAAAGTCTGCGTTTCTATCAATAACCTGATCTGCGCCAATTGCGAGTACATCATCGAACTTAGTTGCTGATGAAACTGCAATCACTTTCGCGCCTCGACGTTTTGCAAGTTGCACTGCGGCTGAGCCTACACCACCTGAGGCGCCTGTAATCAATACAGTTTCAGCACCCACGTTAGAACGATGTAAAAGGTTTTCGGCTGTGGAATAAGCACAAGGAATAGAAGCTAACTCGGCATCGCTCCAATCACAGTTTACACAATAGCTCTCTACATCAGGCGCAACGGCGTATTGTGCAAAGCCACCGTCCATGTTGGCACCGATAGTCCAACACTCCATGGGTCTAAAATCAGTGTAAGTTTGTAGCATTGCACGTACTAAAACGCGTTCGCCGATTCTTGAAGCATCGCCATCTGCGCCAACTGCTTCAATCACGCCACAAATATCCGCACCTTGAATACGAGGCAATGACAATGCTGCGCCATCCCAACTAGAGTCTTCGTTATCAATCTCATCGAAACCTTCAGCACCACCAATATCAGTACTGCTAGTTACCTTTTTTGAATACCAGCCGATCCGCGTATTGATATCGGTATTATTCATGCCAGCAGCAGTCACACGAATCAGTACTTCATTCGCTTTTGGTAAAGGTACAGGAATATCATCACGATAATCCAGATTATCTAAACCACCATGACCCGTTAGATATACGCCTGTCATTGTTGTAGCTGTCATATTCATTCCTCAACTCTATAGTTTTAGCATGACACAAAAAAACGGGATAGTTTGAGAAAAATACCAGTAGAATTTTAACGAAATAATATTGAAGTGCGAACATGACTTTCCGATTGATGAGTTCTACAAAGATCACGGAAAGGTACTGGGTTTATTTACTGTAATGATACTTCTATACGGTTTTTTTAAATTTTATTCCAGCTTAAAATATATTACTCATGGCGAACTAGCTAAGCCCAGTAATAATCCTTTTTCACGCCAGATTGATACGTCGATTCCGTCTATCATTCCAGTTAAGCGAGTAGCGCCAGATTTCTCAATTCCACTTTCAGAAGCTGCCTGATATAGAGTATAAATATTGTTATTTTCTAAATTTTTTATTTTAAGCTGCGCCGCCAATTTACCATTAATAGAACAATAACGCCCCCCTAGTAACTGCCAGTTAGCTTTAACTAAGGCGCTTGGTGAAATAATCGGAAAGCTAAGTTTATTCAAATATTTGCGTACATCATCAACAGAATTCGACTCGATTTCGATGGGCATATCTTGTTTGTGGTTGTAGGCAATTTCATCCATGATTCGTTGTGAAAGTGTGGGCTGATTGATAAGGCTGAAGGTTACAACTAAACACACAGCCAGCATGCAAGCCGTTGCGTAAAAAGCAGAACGATATCCACGGAAATCAGGAAGAAAGCGGCTCAAACCTGATTTGGAATCGATTTCAGTAGCTTGTTGTGGGCCAACAGATGTTTCTACTGAGGCTTGTGGCGCTAATGCCATTTCCTGCATTGCGATCAAATAGTCAAGCTGCTTGTCTGATAAAGACTTGGAAGCATAGTGATCTTTTAAGGCTCCATCTATTGATTTTAAATTGGAATTATTCATGACTTAACCCTTAGGTTCAATACGTTATCACTATCTTGTTGCAACTGAACCCGCTTTTTTAAACGATGTATCTTTGATAACAAAGTGCCTCGAGGGACCTGCTTAATTTCTGCTATTTCAGCGATAGTATATTCCTCCACAGCCCATAAATATAAAAGCTCTCGTTCTTCTGCTTGCATGGTTCCTAGGAGGGCAGCGACTTCTGATTGTTGTACAAAAACATCCTCGATAGTTAATTCGTTGAGTGAATTTTCATCACTAATTCTATCCAGAGCATCAGGATCTACATCCTGATAGAAACGTTTTTTTCGTGTTTGATCGATAAATTCATTGCGAATCATCCGCTTTAAATAGGCAATCGGTGATTCTATATCTGACGCGTCAACCTTCAAATACTTCTCTACACACGATTGCAGGAGATCATAAGATTGATCTTCATTATTGGTCAACGATATGGCAAAGCGATATAGTTGATTTAGTTGTTCTTTATCTAGCATGTTTCATGCTCATTTAATGATTGTTTTAAAGCGCTAGTCAAAAATGACTGAGAAAGGAGAGTGCTAGGAGACACTGTAAAACTCAGCCATTTTTGCAAGCAATCTTATTGTTATGCGATGGCGTTATCCGTACCTCTAAACTGAGCGATATAACATTTAGTACGTTCAATCAAGTCAGGTAATGTAAACCACAAACCACCACCCAACATTAATAACGCTCCACCACAGGCGCCCAGAGCAAATTCTCGTTTAATACCGTTAAGATTACCGATAATGTCTTTGTCCATATTTAGCTTTTGCGTCATATACCAAATCATAACAGCAACCACTGCGAGACCTGCACCACGGACGACCTTATCATTACCAAAGATTAACAACAGACCAATAACGGCTAATAATGGCTGCCATGTTGTGAAAGTTGCGATTTTTGCAAAACCGCCAAAGAATCCTGCAATGATGAATACCATCGCTAATGCGAATCGTAATAACAGACCTAACACATTCCAATTGATTGTTTTAGGCTGGCTGAAAAAGCGATTATCAATACTCTTTATACCAGAACCAAGATTGAACAACACAAAGAACATACCGGATAAGGCTACATCCCGTATTTGCACAAACAATGCAGGTGAGGTGTAGGTTTGTACTGTAATTTCAACACCGGGTACCGTCAGTACCGGCAATGAAACAACAAATGTCCACATTAGAAAAGCGTAAAATATCGATAGTGGCCTAACCAAAAAACCTGCGATTAAAGCAATGCCCGAGAACAATTCAAATGTGGATAAGGCGGTTAGAAAAACAGAAGGATTGAAAAATCCATCTGTACCTCCAGGAAATAGAAATTGCTGAAAAATAGTGTTTATGTAACCACTGGTTCCCATGTAATTTGCGACCATAGCATCATGTGTAGAACTACCTAATAATAAGCTTAGCTTTGACGTGCCCCCGATAACAAAGACTAAGCCTAAACCGACTCGTAACATTAATGCCACCTGATCATAGCGACTAGCTATGTTAGTTGCGCCAATCTGCGCTGTATTCATATGAGTTGTACCCATCTATATTGCCCCGACTAATTGATATTAAAATTATTGTTGTTGCATCTAAGACGAATGGTGGGATAGTTTGATTGCATTTTGTTTAAAATTTTTGCATAAGCCCGAATCAAACTAAAAATTCTTACTTCAAGGATATGTGGTGTTTAAATAATAAGAGAATCTACTTAATTGACACCCCTCACTTTTTTAGTAGTTTCCCGCTCTAAAACCTTTAAAAGAGTGGGGTGTCTTTTATTAAGACGATCTAGGGGAACTTACAGGTACTGATAACAGGCTTAAATTATTGGACTTCAGAGTCTCTTTAACTTTTAAACACCTTTTACACTTTCTTTCATTTCATCCAACAACCAATCCTTCAACAGCTGGGTTGATTTATCATTTACCTTATCTTTAGGCGTAAGAATATAAAATGGGTTTTCAGTTTTAATTTCTAACTCCAAGGGAGCTACTAATTTTCCTTCCTTAATCAATGAATTTACCAACGGCTTCCACCCTAAGGCAACACCCTGCCCCTCAGTTGCTGCTTGTAACACAATCGAATAATCATTGAAGGTTTCATCTGCATTCGAATTTCGATAATCAAGATCGAAATTATCGAACAAGCGTCGCCAATCAAGCCTCGAGGTATAGCGTTCTTCCAAATGAATCAAAGCATGATTAGGTAGATCACTTACCTCATTTAGTTTTGTATGTTTTTCTAAGTATTCAGGGCTACAAACAATAGTTATAAGTTCTTCGTGAAACTTAGCACGTTGAAAGCCTTCCCAAGATACCTGTCCTAAAGGAATGCATAGATCAAAGTTACCTTTTTGAACTTCATTGTCTGTATCTTGCGTAATACATCGTAATTGAATATCTGGGTAGCTATGTTTGAAGCGCGCAATGCGCGGCATTAACCAGTGACTTGCGAGCGCGGTAGAAATAAACAAAGTGATTTGTTGCTGGCTTTTTTGTAATACCGCTTCTAAACCTGTTTGAATCTCACTAAAGCCTCTATCAAGATGGTGTGCTAGCAATTCACCATCAGTGGTGAGCTCTACGCCATTGTGTAAACGCTTAAACAAAGTCGTATCTAACAAACCTTCTAACTGGCGCACGGCGTGACTTATCGCGGGCTGGCCGATATTTAGTTTTACTGCCGCTTTGGTAAAGCTTCTTTCTTTGGCTGCTAAATGAAAGGCTAATAGAGATTTATTGCTAAGCAGATTGATGTTGCATCTTGTATTAAAAGTAGTATTAATTTTATTCATGTCTTGTATGAAGATAAGGTACGTTCTCGCTCTCAATAGTAACTGATATAGTCACTTATCCGCTAGCAGTATAATTATAGCTATACTGTTGAATTCATATTAGTTGCACTATTCCGAGTTAATACATGACCGCAAATGTACTGAAAAAGAAACGAAGATCAAAACGTTCAAGATCTGCAGCTGCAGAAGAAAAACAGGTACTAGAGCAATTACCTTGGAAACAACTTCAACATAGCGGTGGTTTTACCGAAGTTGCAACTGAAGAACAGCTGGAGATGATTCACAATGCATCAATGCAAATCCTTGAAGAGGTTGGCATTGATGTTTTAAATGATGAAGCTCGACGTATCATGATAGATGCCGGCGCGCGTTTAGATACTAAAAGTGGGACTAAGCTTTTCTTTGATCGTGGTTTGATCATGGAAAAGATTGCGACGGTTCCTAAGGAATTCACTTTACACGCGCGCAACCCAGCACATAGCATCAAAATCGGTGACACTTTTGTTAATTTTGGTAGTGTAGGTAGTGCGCCAAATACGAATAGTTTAGATGGCGGGCGACGTCCGGGAAATAAACAAGACTATCAAAATTTTCTTCGACTTACCCAGCACTTTAACATCATCCATTTCTGTGCAGGTTACCCTGTAGAGCCTGTAGATATACATCCCTCTGTGCGGCATTTACATTGTTTAGCAGATTGTGTGAGGTTAATGGACAAACCTTTCCATGCCTATTCACTAGGCAAGCAACGTAATGAAGACGCTTTAGAAATTGCACGAATCGGACGAGGCATTAGCCCCGCAGAACTTGAGCGAGAAACAAGCTTATTCACCGTTATCAACAGTAGCTCGCCATTGCGATTAGATGACCCAATGCTACAAGGCATTATCGAAATGTCGAGCTTAAACCAAGCAGTAATATTAACCCCATTTACCCTCGCAGGCGCTATGGCTCCCGTTACAATTGCGGGAGCATTGGCACAACAAAACGCTGAAGCTTTAGCCGGTATTGCATTTACTCAAATGGTGCGCGATGGTTCGCCTGCGGTTTATGGAGGTTTTACGTCCAACGTCGATATGAAATCGGGTTCACCAGCCTTTGGTACTCCAGAATATCTACGTGCTGCTCAAATTAGCGGTCAGTTAGCGAGAAAATATAATCTTCCTTTTCGTTCATCTAATGTCAACGCAGCAAATTCAATGGATGCACAATCGGGCTATGAATCTACGATGGCATTGTGGGGTGCTATTAGTGGTGGCACAAACTTTGTGATGCACGGCGCGGGCTGGATGGAAGGAGGTCTGAGTGCTTCTTTCGAAAAGTTTGTGATGGATGTCGATTTATTACAAATGATGGCGGTATATCTTGAAGGGGTTGAGATTACAGAAGAGTCTCTTGCAGTAGCAGTAGCTGCGGTTAAAGACGTTGGCCCTGGTGGACATTTCTTTGGCACTCAACATACGATGGATCGCTACAAAACCGCATTTTATGCTCCATTAATTTCTGATTGGCGTAATTTTGAAAGCTGGCAAGAAGCGGGAAGCCCTGATGCTTTACAGAAAGCTAATCACGTTTATAAACAGGCTTTGGAAGAATACCAACAGCCTGATTTGGATATTGCTATTGAGGAAGAGCTTGAGGAATTTATTCAAAAACGTATTGCCGAAGGTGGAGTAGCCACAGATTTTTAAAAAGCCAAGTAAACCCTAACGAGCATTTAATTATGACTACAACAAATACTGAAGAACAAACTAGAAAACCTAGAAAACGTCGTAATAGGGTTCGTCGTAGTCGAGATGCTAATGACATTTCAAAAATAAAAACTGATCCGTATATCAAACGTAATATTCCTTATTATGAGATGCTGGATGAAGAAGGTATTAGTAAAATTGAAGAACACGCTGAAATTATTCTAGATGAGTTTGGTATTCAATTTCGTGGCGATACTACGACGGCGCAATTGTTTGTTGATGCGGGTGCCGAATACGATAAAAACGATAAAGAAATCGTCCATTTCCCTAAAGGCTTAATTAAAAAGCTCGCTTCAACCGCCCCCAGTGAATTTACACATCATGCTAGAAACCCTGAGAGATCAGTCGTTATCGGTGGTGATAATCTCGTGCTTGTTCCAGCGTATGGATCACCCTTTGTGCGTGACTTAGATAAAGGTCGTCGTTATGCAAATATAGAAGATTTCAAAAACTTCGTGAAGCTCGCCTATGTTGATCCTTATATGCATCACTCAGGCGGTACGATTTGTGAGCCAGTCGACATTCCCGTAAACAAGCGCCATTTAGACATGCTGTATTCGCATATGCGTTATTCAGATAAAGTTTTTCTCGGATCAATTACCAGCCCCGATCGCGCTAAAGATTCGATAGCAATGGCAAAAATTTTATTCGGCAAAGAGTTTGATGAAAAAAGCACCCCAGGCAATTGCGTGATTATGGGCAATATCAACTCGACCTCTCCACTATTATTTGATGGTGATGTTACAGAAGTAATCAGAACCTACGCGGCAGCTGGACAAGGCATGGTGATTTGCCCGTTTGTACTCGGCGGTGCAATGGGCCCAGTTACTCCAGCAGGCGCAGTCGCACAAGCACATGCAGAATCGATGGTTGGCGTTGCTTTAACTCAATTAGTAAAACCCGGTACGCCTGTAATCTACGGTAATTTTTTAACTACTTTATCATTACGTAATGGCGCGCCAACGTTTGGTCAACCAGAGGCAACTCTCGCCTATTTTGCGATTGGACAATTAGCACGCCGAGCAGGTGTACCGCTGCGTTGCGGTGGCTCTTTCACTTCATCTAAAATCAGTGATTTCCAAGCAGGTCAAGAAAGTGCTGATGCGATGATGCCAGCGATGATGTCAGGCGCTAACTTTATGTTACACGCTGCAGGTTGGTTAGAAGGGGGATTAACGATGGGTTATGAAAAATTTATTCTCGATTCAAATCGTATGGGCATGATGACTAAACTAATGAAAGGCTTGGAGTTGGACGAAAATGCCTTCGGTTTAGATTCATACCGTCAGCGTAAGAGCCATAACGAGCATTTCTTGGGCACAGAGCACACCATGCAAAATTACGAAACTGTATTCTATGAATCGAATACTGCTGATAACAACTCATTCGAGCAATGGGAAATAGATGGTAGTAAAACCGCAGAACAACGTGCCAACACCATTTTTAAAGCACGCTTAAATAATTACGAAATGCCAGCGATGGATGAAGGGATTAATGAAGCACTGCTTGAATTCATGGAGCAGAAAAAAACCTCTATGCCTGATATGTGGTACTAAAAATTATTAATTAGTAACAATAAAAAGACACCCCCCTACTTTATAGCTATATCTAGGAAAACAGTCAAAAAGTAGGGGGGGTATCCTTAATAGATTAATAAATATTAAATAAACAGAAGAAATAGGAAAGCACAAGCAATGCCTGAGATTCAAAAAGATACAAATACCAACAAGCAACTTCCCTCGCATGCCAAAGTAGTCGTTATCGGCGGCGGCGTAGTGGGTTGTTCAATACTTTTTCACCTAGCTAAATTTGGCTGGAAAGATGTGGTTTTATTAGAACGTGACGAATTGACTTCAGGCTCATCGTGGCATGCGGCTGGACAAATCCATACGATTAGTTCAGACCCTAATATCTCACGCTTGCAAAGTTACACGATTGATCTTTATAAAGAGATTGAAGAAGTTTCTGGTCATTCGGTTGGCTTAAATATCACAGGCGGTTTCTATTTAGCATCGACGCCTGAATGGTACGACTACCTAAAACGCGAACGATCTAAAGCACGTTACATGGGTTTGAACCAAGAATTTATCAGTCCTAGGGAAGTCGCTGAACGCCATCCTTTAATTGACCCAAAACATTATCACGCCGCTCTTTGGGATGACCAAGATGGCGACTTAGATCCATCAGGCGCAACCTATGCATTTGCTAAAGCAGCACGTGTACATGGTGCTGAATATTTTACTCATACACCAGTAACAGGGACCAAACAAAGACCCGATGGAAGCTGGGATGTCGAAACTCCGAATGGCATGATTAACGCCGAGCACATTGTTAACTGTGGTGGATTGTGGGCGCGTGAAGTCGGCCATATGCAGGGGGTAAATCTACCTGTGCAACCGATGGAGCATCACTATTTAATTACTGACAAAATTGATGAAGTAGCAAACCATCCAACGCGTTTACCAGCAGGTATAGACTACGAGGCAAATATCTATTTTAGGCAAGAACGCCAAGGTATGTTACTGGGCACTTACGAACCTAAAGGCACGCCATGGAAAGTCGGTGGCACACCTTGGGATTTTGGCCACGAATTATTACAGCCTGATTTAGACCGTATCGCTGATAGATTAGAAATGTCCTTCGAGCGTATTCCTGCGATTGGTGAAGCGGGCATCAAAGATATGATTAACGGCCCGTTTACTTTCGGCCCCGACGGTAATCCTATGATCGGTCCAGTACCCGGTATGAAAAACTACTGGTGTGCGATCGGTGTTATGGCTGGTTTCTGTCAAGGTGGCGGTGTCGGTTTGACTATGGCTGAATGGATGATTGATGGCGAACCATCGATTGACGTTTGGGCGATGGATGTAGCTCGCTTTGGTGATTTTGCCAGTCCCGATTGGGGTACGATCAAATCAACCGAGAATTATGAACGCCGTTTTGTAATGACCTTTCCTAATGAAACATTACCTAAAGGCCGTATGCAAAAAACGACTGCCCTTTATGATCGCCTAATATCGAAAGGCGCGCTTATGGATCAGAGTTTTGGACTTGAACATGCATTATGGTTCGCTGATAGCCCAGAGGATGCATGGGAAACGCCAAGTTTCGAACGCAACCGCAGTCATGATTATGTCGCACGTGAAGTTAAAGCTGTTCGTGAAGCAGTGGGTGGAATCGAAATCGCCAACTTTGCTAAACATGAGTTCAAAGGCGCTGGAGCACGAGAGTATTTAAATAAAACGCTAGCGGGTTATATTCCAAAACAAGGGCGAATTACCTTAACGCCCATGCTAACGCCGAAGGGCAAACTCTATGGTGATCTCACTGTAGCTTGTTTAGCGGAAGATCACTTTATGTTATTTGGCTCGGGTGCAATGCAAGACGCACACCGTCGCTGGTTTGAAAAAGATCTTGGTAAAGGTTTCGAGAAGAATTGTCCTTATGATGTTAGTTATAAAAACGTATCAGACGATTGGCATGGCATTTCATTATCAGGTCCAAAATCACGAGAGCTATTATCTCGATTAACACGTGATGATGTTTCTGCTGAAGCATTAAAATTCAGAGACAGTCGTGAAACTTATGTGGCAGGCGTACCTGTCATTTTAAATCGAATCAGCTTCTCAGGTGAACTAGGTTATGAAATTTACTGTAAACCACAATACTTACTCCGACTTGCAGAAAGCATCGAAGAATCAGGCGCTGATCTTGGCTATCGCTGGTATGGCGCACGCGCATTAATGAGCATGCGTTTAGAGAAAAACTGGGGCGCTTGGACGCTCGATTTCCGCCCAGATTTTGATGCAGTCGAAAGTGGCATGGATGTTTTTATAAATTGGAATAAGGACTTTGTGGGCAAAGCTGCGGCTGAAAAACAACGTGCTGAAGGTCCAAAGCAAAAGCTGGTTACAATGGTGATTGATATTGATGGTATTGACGTATCAAACGACGAAGCAATTTTAAAAGATGGCAAAGTAATCGGCTACATCAGCTCAGGTGGTTACGCGCATTCACTACAAAAATCGATGGCGATGGGTTATGTCTCGATTGAGAACGCTAACGCTGGCACGAAGGTTGAAGTCGAGATACTAGGTGAAATGTATAGTGCTGAGATTATCGGTGAAGTACTTTATGATCCAAGTGGTAAAAATATGCGTGCCTAGAATGAAAAAGGGCTAAAAGTAGGTGGGTGTCTTCTATATAAATTTAGAACAAGTCACCCCGCTTTAAATTAATGCTTGCTAACTTATTTCAATATACTGCTAATATAAAAATACATTGCAATCATACTCAGTTAACTCCTATGTCTAATGATCCTCTTTTACAGCCTTATCAGCTAAAGCATTTAACCTTAAAAAATCGCATCATGATTACTAGTCATGAACCCGCCTATCCTGAAGATGGCATGCCAAAAGAGCGTTATGCGGCTTATCATGCAGAGCGAGCTAAAGCGGGTGTTGCGTTAACGATGACTGCTGGTTCAGCTGCAGTATCTAAAGACAGTCCCCCAGTTTTTAACAATATCTTGGCGTATAAAGATGAAGTAGTACCGTGGATTCAACAACTAACCGATGCGTGTCATGAGCACGACTGTGCTGTGATGATTCAACTCACACATTTAGGCCGTCGTACAGGTTGGGGTAAAGGCGATTGGTTACCAGCAATTTCACCATCGCATCGTCGCGAGCCATCTCATAGAGCCTTCCCAAAGAAAATTGAAGACTGGGATATTCAGCGCTTAATTAAAGATTACGCCGATGCCGCTGAGCGGATGAAAGCCGGTGGCATGGATGGTATTGAGCTTCAAGCTTATGGTCATTTAATGGATCAGTTTTGGTCACCCATTACCAATGCATTAGAGGAACCTTATGGTGGTAGTTTAAAAAATCGAGTTCGATTTACTATGGATGTTTTGGAAGCTATTCGTGAACGAGTTGGTCCTGAATTTATTATCGGCATGCGTTACACCGCTGATGAAGTTCATAAGCAAGGCCTTACGCCTGAAGATGGTATCGAAATTTCTAAAATGTTACGCGACAGCGGCATGGTCGACTTTCTGAATGTGATACGAGGGCGCATTAACCATGACGCAGCTTTGACCGATATTATTCCCATTCAAGGCATGCCAAGTTCTCCACATTTAGATTTTGCAGGACGTGTTCGAAAAGAAACCGGAATGCCAACCTTTCATGCCGCAAAAATTCCTGATATTGCCACCGCCAGACACGCTATTTCAGAAGGGCTTTTAGATATGGTCGGCATGACGCGAGCGCATATCGCTGATCCACATATTGTACGTAAAATTATTGAAGGGCGTGAACACGACATCCGTCCTTGTGTAGGTGCAAATTACTGTCTCGATCGTATTTATCAAGCAGGCGAAGCCTTGTGTATGCATAACGCGGCTACAGGTCGAGAATTGACAATGCCGCATACTATTCCAAAGGCAATAACGAAAAAGAAAGTAGTCGTGGTTGGCGCTGGTCCTGCAGGTTTGGAAGCGGCACGTGTTGCGGGTGAACGCGGACATCAAGTCACTGTATTTGAAGCCGGTTCTGATGCAGGTGGTCAAGTACTTCTCACTGCTTTATCAAAACGTCGACAGGACATGATCGGCATCATCGACTGGCGAGTTGAGCAATGTAAACAGCTTGGCGTGACATTTAAATTGAATACCTATGCAGAAGTTTCAGAGGTTACTGCTGAAATTCCTGATGTCGTTATTATTGCCACGGGTGGTTGGGCGGATACAGAAGTATTAGAAACTGGCAATCACTTGGTTGTCTCAAGTTGGGATATTATTTCAGGCCACGAAGTACCGGGTAAAAATGTACTCATATTCGACGATGCAGGCGATCACCCAGGTTTACAAGCCGCAGAAGTTATTGCAAACACTGGCGCAAAAGTGGAAATAATGACTCCAGATAGAAGTTTTGCTCCAGAAGTTATGGCGATGAACTTAGTGCCTTATATGCGTAGTCTTCAAGACAAAGATGTCACCTTTACAGTAACCCGAAGACTGATGGATGTGGAAAAGGATAACACCAATGAGAAGAATGAATTAAAGGCCATTATCGGTACGGATTACAGCGACCTACGACAGACTAAGCACTATGATCAAGTCGTGATTAATCACGGCACGCTACCGACGGAAGATTTGTATTTTGAATTGAAGCCACTGTCTTCTAACCTAGGCGCAGTTAATTACGATGCGCTAATCGACGGAAAAGAACAGGACTTCAATGAGAATCCTGATGGCGCTTTCCAGTTATTTAGAATTGGTGATGCCGTGTCTGCTCGAAACACACATGCGGCGATTTATGATGCATTACGCTTAGTAAAAGATATCTGATTTAACTATATAAAAAGACACCCTCTACCTTTTCACTATTTATTTCAGCTCAGTATTTTAAGATCTCATAAGATGGTAAAATACACACTTGATAACAATAAATAGTAGAAAAGGTAGGGGGTATATTTTTATGACTGAATTTCAAATATTTTTGCCTAATATCCTACTAACCTATTTTACGTATTTAATCATTATAGCCAGCCCTGGTCCTGCTACTTTGGCCATTATGACTATCTCGATGAATCGTGGCAGAAAAGCTGGCGTTATTTTTGGTTTAGGCATTGTTACAGGCTCAATCATTTGGGCAACGCTTGCTTTTTCTGGTGTAGCAAAACTGCTTGAAGCCTATGGCTCTGCTCTCATCGCTCTGAAAATTATAGGTGGTTCTTATTTACTTTGGATGGCTTATAAAGCCTTTAAATCAGCTAGCTCTAAAGAATTGCCCCAATCAAAAATCAAACTCAGTGAATTATCACCACTGAAAATATACCTGCAGGCTCTCGCACTTCATCTAACCAATCCAAAAGCTGCTTTTGCATGGCTCGCTATTGTCTCTTTGAGTATTCAAGAAACAACACCAGTATGGGTTGTTGTTAGTATATTCACAGGTTGTGCGATATTAATTCTATCAATTTGTATGCTCTATGCTTTCATTTTTTCTAGTAAAATAATGATTTCAAAGTATCAAAAAGCAAGGCGCCCAATCGAAGCTGTGATGACGCTAGTTTTTGGATTTGCGGGTTTGAAACTAATAACGCAGGAAATCTAGATGTACCCATTCATAAAAACCGCAATAACATTAATCAAGGCAAAATATAGACCATCTTTAAAATTAGCTGATGTAAGTGTCTTACACGAACGTGTTGGCATTACTGATTTTGATATTTTTCTGGAATTGAATAACGCGCGTTATCTCAATTACATGGAGTTAGGTCGTTGGGATTACTCTCAACGTACTGGTTTCTATAAACTGATGAAGAGTAATAAATGGGGTGTTGCAGTCGGCGGTGCGAGCATTCGATATCGTCGCAGAATTCCATTTCTAAGCAAATTTACCGTAACTTCAAAGATCATCTGTCACGATGGTCGTTGGATGTATTTTTTACAGGAATTTCATCGTGGTTCTAATTCGAACAGAAAGATCTGTGCGTCAGCGTTAATGAAAGTTTGTGTTACTTCTAAAGAAGGCTTAGTGCCTGCTCCTGAAGTGCTTAGCGCATTAGGCGAAGCCGATCAATTTGCTGAGATGCCTGAATGGGTAACGGCATGGGCTGAGGCTGAAAGTCAGCGACCTTGGGAGTCGTAACGCCTAACTCTGAGTAGAATGTCAGCACAGCAGGTAGTTTTCCAGTGTAGCAATCGTGTAGAGTATTAATTACTTCAGTATGACGTTACATTTTTTGCAGGTTGTTCGTGACCAACTATCGCCTGGGAATTCATTACATGCGGGACAACGCCAATATTTATAGTAAAAGCCTCCAGCAATAATGACGCCTATTCCCAGAGGAATAAGAGCTGAAACAAAGTTAAAGCCTAAGAATGTTTCTAGATCGCTAAAGCCCAAGACAAGACGAGGTAAAATTAGTAGTGCAAAAACACCACTAATAATTTTCGCTTTCTTTAATAAAGAAGCGTACTTATCCTTAATTTCCTGATCTGACTTATTCTGATTCATTATTACTCCTGCGCCTGACTTTGTGGAAAATAGAAGCGCAACGACGACGACCCGAAAGGTGAATTTTATAAAAACTCATAAAAAGACTGGGGTATGTCTTTTTAATTAAGCAAACTGCTAAACAGGCTCAACCACCAACACTGCACCTTGAACACTTACAACCTTAACAGTAGAACC
Source organism: Cocleimonas sp. (assembly GCA_036960615.1). Classification (GTDB taxonomy): domain Bacteria; phylum Pseudomonadota; class Gammaproteobacteria; order Thiotrichales; family Thiotrichaceae; genus Cocleimonas. The sequence goes on from JBALXO010000003.1 coordinate 61,247, forward strand.
TACTGCACAATCTGGCCCTTGTGCTTTCCATGTTGATTCACCGACTTGGATTCTGCCGCTGCCGTTGATGATTGGTTTTTCGACGATATAGGTATTGCCCGTGAGTTCAGTTTCAAGCGTGCTCAAGGTTGGATCAGCAGTATTAGCTGATTTGCGATTGAAGAATGTTTTACCGACTAATATTGCGGCAATGCTGGTAACTGCGAAAATAATAAATTGCATCTGCCAGCTCAATTCAGGTAATACTAATAGTGCTAGACCTGAGGCGCCTGCTGCTGCGCCCATCCACATGAAAAATGCGCCAGGTGAAAATACTTCGAGTATCACTAAGGCGATGGCAAATATCCACCAATGCCAGAATTCTAAATTATCAAATATACCGCTGGTAAGACTTTCCATTATTTCTCTCCTTTGTCACCGAAGGTCTCTTTAGTAATTTCTGCTATGCCTGCAATTGAACCCATCAAACTTGCAGCTTCCATCGGCATCAATACAATTTTAGAATTATTCGCTGAACCAATTTCCTTTAGTGCTTCAGTGTATTTTTGTGCGACGAAGTAGTTAATTGCTTGCACATCACCATCGCCAATTGCACGCGATACCATAATGGTTGCCTTGGCTTCTGCTTCGGCTAAACGCTCACGTGCTTCGGCTTCACGGAAAGCAGACTCTTTCTCGCCTTCGGCGGCAAGTATTGCTGATTGCTTTATACCTTCAGCATTCAATATTAATGCAGCACGTGTACCTTCTGCTTCCAATATCAACGCACGTTTCTCACGTTCGGCTTTCATTTGACGACCCATAGATTCAACCAAGTCCATCGGCGGATTGATGTCTTTAATTTCAATACGGGTGACTTTAATTCCCCAAGTCGCAGCGGCTTCATCGACGACCGTTAAGAGGCGAGAGTTGATTACATCACGTTGTGATAATAATTCGTCTAAATCCATCGAACCCATCACACTTCTTATATTGGTCATGGTGATGTTAAGAACAGCACGATACATGTCGTTTACACGGTAGGCTGATTTAGCGGCATCCATGACTTTAAAGAACACAACGCCATCCGCACTTACCATAGCGTTGTCTTTTGTTATAACTTCTTGCTGAGGAACGTCGGCTACCTGCTCCATCATATTGACTTTTTGGCCGATCTTATCTACAAATGGGATGATGAACTGAATACCAGGTTTTAGCGTTTTTGTGTAACGACCAAAACGTTCGACAGTGTATTCCAAACCCTGAGGTACGCGTTTTACGCCCATTAAAATGAGAATGACGGCAAGTACTACGATTGCTATCGGTAAAATTTCCATACTTGGTAAAAATCCCATGTGTAACTCCTTTTTATAAGTGTTTATTATTTCTTCAAATATGGGGGTAATAAGCTGATATATCAAGTGAAATTAGCTTATATGGCAGCTTATAATGAGGTTGTAAATGAAAACCATAATTTTATCTTTTTATTTGAGAATTAAACTAACAGGCGTTAGTCTCTATTTAATATGAAAAATGATAAACAAATATGGATTGTCGGTTGCGGCGATATTGGGCGCAGAGTGGCGCGTTTATATAAAAGTGGCGATAAGACGGTGCATGGCATCGTGTCATCTCAAGAATCTGTGATTAAGTGTGAGAAATTATCAATAACTACTGAAACCATTGATTTAGATGCTAATTACGGTTTAGAAAACAATTACGTTTTAGATAGCGATAGATTTGCTGATGCTGATGTTTATTATTTTGTGCCACCGCCATCGGTTGGCGCTAAAGATACTCGCCTAAAACGTTTTCTGGCACAGTTATCAGAACAGCCTCCACGACGTATCGTAATCATTAGCACTACAGGTGTTTACGGTGATAGCGGCGGTGAATGGATTGATGAAACAGCGCCAATAAAACCTCAAGCTGATAGAGCGGTTAGACGTGTTTCAGCAGAGCAGATTTTGCAGAGATGGGCAGAAAATACACATTGCGAAATACAAATACTGCGGGTGCCTGGCATTTATGCAGAAGATCGTTTGCCGCTCGCGCGACTCGAAAAGGGCTTAGCGGTTGTAACTGCCGATGAGGCTGGATTTACTAACCGAATTCACGCCGATGATCTCGCACGCGCTTGTAAGGCTGCAATGGAATGTGAATCAAGCAACCATATAATTAATGTCACAGATGGCAATCCTAGCAGCATGACAGATTATTTTAATCATGTTGCCGATTACGCAAAACTACCTCGACCACCACAAATTAGTCTGCAAGAAGCAGAGCAGGATTTAAGTGCGGGTATGGTTTCTTATCTGAAAGAATCACGACGGATTAAGAATGATAAGATGTTAAAGGTACTAGGTATTGAACTACTTTATCCTAATCTGAAAACATCATTAAAAATAAAAAACTAACTCAATATCAATCAAAAGCTCACCGTCATTGACTCTTATCCATCATTCGCTTTTGTGAATTGATATATCCTAATTAATAAATTAGACCTTACTAGTCATCCTACCTATATTAATGTTACTAATTGCGTTTGCGATTAGATTATAAAAAACTATTTACATAAAATAACTGGAGAAAAATTATGTCTCTTAAAGGAACAAAGACAGAGCAAAACTTAAAAGATGCTTTTGCTGGTGAGTCTCAAGCAAACCGTCGTTACTTATACTTTGCAGCAAAAGCTGACGTTGAAGGATACAACGATGTTGCTACAGTTTTCCGTTCAACAGCTGAAGGCGAAACGGGGCATGCACACGGTCACCTTGAATATTTAGAAGAAACGGGTGATCCAGCGACTGGTATGACTTTCGGTTCGACTTCTGACAATCTTAAATCAGCAGTTGCTGGCGAGACTCATGAGTACACAGATATGTACCCAGGTATGACTAAGCAAGCACGTGAAGAAGGTTTTGACGAGATTGCTGATTGGTTTGAGACACTAGGAAAAGCAGAGCGTTCACACGCAAATCGCTTTCAAAAAGCTCTAGATCAACTAGACGATTAATAATTAAATTCGGACGTTTTAACGCCCTAATTTATTATTAATGACACCTCCCTACTTTTTGGCTGTTTTCCTGAAAAGAGGAAAAAGGTAGGGGGTGTTTTTTTTAGCTATTAAAAACAACAAGAAAATTTAAATACAAAACAGGTCAATAATATGGCAGCTCGCGAAGGCAATTTAGAAGCACCCACGCGCCACGCATTGGATTGGAAGAATCCAGATTTCTACGATCAAGATAAACTCGATGTTGAACTAGAACGCATCTTTGATATTTGTCATGGCTGTCGTCGATGTGTGAGTTTATGTGATGCATTCCCTACTCTATTTGACCTAATCGACGAATCTGAAACCTTTGAGTTAGACAGTGTTGATAAAAAAGACTTCGTTAAAGTAGTCGATCAATGTTACCTCTGTGATTTGTGTTATATGACTAAATGTCCTTATACACCACCACACGAATGGAACCTAGATTTCCCACACACCATGCTTCGCGCCAAAGCTATTAAGCACAAAAATGGCGACACTAAAACTCGCGATAAAATTCTATCTTCGACGGATACCGTCGGAAATCTCGCAGGTATTCCCGTGGTTTCAACCATCGTAAATGCTGCTAATGAAAATGCTATGGGCCGTAAAGTGTTGCAAAAGATTTTGGGGGTTCATCAAGATGCAACCTTACCAAAATATCACAGCAAAACAGGACGTAAAACTATTGCGCCAGCGATTGCTGAGAACAAACAAAAAAATATCGAAGCGACAGTTGCTGGCAGAACCACTGGCAAAGTGGCTATTTTCGCTACCTGTTACGGAAATCGTAACGAACCGCATTTATTAACAGACTTACATGCAGTGCTTGATCACAATAAAATTCCTGTGACTTTAGTCGACAAAGAAGTTTGCTGCGGCATGCCTAAACTGGAATTGGGTGATTTAAAAGCGGTTGAAAAAGCTAAGAACATTAATATCCCTGAATTGGTAAAAATGATAGATGCAGGCTGGGACATTGTTGCGCCTATTCCATCATGTATTTTAATGTTCAAACAAGAATTACCATTGATGTTCCCTGACGATGCAGATGTGCAAAAAGTTAAGGAACATATTTTTGATCCGTTCGAATACCTAATGATGCGTCATAAAGCATCATTGCTGAATTTAGATTTTAAAGAGTCGCTGGGTAAAATTGCCTACCACGCAGCCTGTCACTTACGCGTGCAAAACATGGGTTATAAAACACGTGAATTATTGCAGTTGGTTGAAGACACAACGATCGAATTAATCGAGCGTTGTTCTGGTCACGATGGCACTTACGCAGTGAAAGAAGAATTCCATGAAAAATCTATGAAAATTTGTCGCCCAGTGATTACTAAGGTACAAAAGGCAGAAGCTAATTATTACAGTAGTGATTGCCCGATGGCAGGACACCAGGTTGCGAATGGTTTAAAGGATGACTCAAAACCTCATCACCCTTTAACACTACTTCGTATGGCTTACGGTCTGACAGATTAAAACCTTTAGTTACAAAATAGAATTAAGAAACGGATTATAAAAAATGAGCAAAATGCTAACACGGGATGACTTACTCTCATTAGAAGAGTATCACCAACAACGTCCAGAAATACGTGCAAATACCATGGCACACAAGAAGAGTCGCAACCTAGCTGTCGGCCCAAATGTAATGCTTTATTTTGATGATGCGATGACGCTTCAATATCAAATTCAAGAGATTCTTCGTGCTGAAAAAGTTTTCGATGCCGAAGGTATTAAAGACGAGCTGGATACCTACAATGCAATGATGCCGACCGGCACAAACTTTAAAGCAACAATGATGATTGAATACGTTGATGTTGCCGAAAGAGTCCTGGCCCTTCAGCAACTCATCGGTATTGATCGTCAAACTTGGGTTCAGGTAGATGGTTTTGATAAAGTATTCGCCATTAGTAACGAAGATTTAGAACGCGAAACTGAAGATAAAACTTCAGCTGTACACTTTATGCGTTTCGAATTGAGCACAGAGATGATTGCAGCAGTTAAGAACGGTTCGGATGTTAGTGTTGGTATTGACCACGAAAATTATACGCATTGGGTAAAGCCTGTAGCAGGTAACTACCGTCAAGCTTTTGTGAATGATTTGAGCTGACCTACTAGAAACTAAATAAACGATTAAGACTGTTTTTTTAACAGCCTTTTTTGTGCTCGCCTATTTTAGATGGTTAAAAAGATACTCCCCTGTTTTCTGGTATTTTTGACGATAATTCCTAAACTACATTCAATAAATCATTTGCATCAGTACATCTGTTAAAATATCGCTTTATTATTCTATATAAAGCTCATGGATCACCTTTACTATTCATTGCTAAATACTTATACGGCACAACCGTTAGATCGCTCGGCGCATGGACGTAAAGACCCAGATTGGCTGGCGACTCAATTAAACGATACACGATCAGAATATCTGATTTTAAATGGTTACAGTATTGTAACAATCAATCGCGTTCCTTTAATTCTTTCATATGACCAATTTCAATCCTTGGATGACTCAATCAATCCATCATTGTTGGGTCTCAAAAAGACTGATAATACACCTGTTTTTTTAGTTAATATTAATGAGTCAGAAGAAGAGCTAAGTATTCTATTTAGACCTATCGGTGATGACTTTGAAACAAAAGCATCAGCCAATAAATCGATTGATAGAGAAATTATTGAGAGTCTTTCTCTAAGGGATATTACTAGAGAAATTGATCCTGAAATCGCATCTATGTATTCCTATGCAACGATACTAAACCATTGGCATATCACTACTCGTTTCTGCACACGTTGTGGCTCAACACTTAAGATAAAAGAAGGTGGGAGCATACAACAATGTACTAATGAGTCCTGTAGTCATATCGAATATCCTCGCATTAATATTAATCCCGCTGTGATTATGCGCGTTACTAAAGATGATAAAATATTATTAGCCCGCCAAGAAAGTTGGCCTGAACATATGTATTCTGTTTTGGCTGGATTTGTTGAGGTAGGTGAAACGCTTGAGCAGGCGGTCGAACGTGAAGTCATGGAGGAAGTAAATATACCTGTGAAAAATATCAACTATCACTCTTCTCAACCATGGCCTTTCCCTAATTCTATGATGTTGGGTTATACAGCAGAAGCAACCTCATACGAGTTTGATTTGGAGCAGGATGAAATTGAAGATGCGCTGTGGTTAACTGCAGAAGAAATGAAAGTAAAAATGATAGAAGGTACGTTATTTCCATCGTCTGTTTTCTCAATTTCTCACAGTCTGATTAATGACTGGTTTTTGGTACAAACTGGCATATCAATTAAGGAATTTAAATCCACCATGCCTCAGTAATATTTTTAGATCAACAGCGATTTTTTTAAAAAAAACCCCCACCTTTTGACCGCATTTACCGTTACTCCTCAATCCCACTCAACAACCAATCTTTAAACAAAACAGAAGCCTCTGATAACGCCTTATCAGAGCGATAACACAAATAATAAGAACTCTCGGTATCGATACTTTCAAGAAATGGAGCAACTAATTCTTGAGAATATATACCCTTTTGTAACAATTCATCGAACATCAAACAAATACCTGTGCCGCTTGCAGCCATACTTGCTGAGGTCGCATAACTATCCATGTACTGACGTGTCTGCATACTTATCTCGTTAAGATTCATTTTACTTAACCACGCATCCCAACCTTGCGATGTACCAACGACATCCAGTAATGGCATTTTACTTAAATCAGAATGATCACGTATTTGTTTAGCGTTTGCGGGCGTGCAGTAAGGGCGAAGAGAAGGCTTTACGAGTTGATAACATTCAAACCCCTGCCAAGAACCTTTGCCATAGCGTATTTCTATTTCTGCTGTTGATATTTCAAAGTCTTCAGACCAATTGTTACTGAGTTGACGAATAGATATCTGTGGGTAAATCGCATTAAAATTTTGCAAGCGTGGGGCTAACCATAAAACCGCAAATGCTGTATTCACATTAATATCAACTGTTGCCTCATTTAATGGAGCAAAGATTTGTGCCGCACCTAAATTGAGTTGATTCACTGCAGTTTCTACCAAAGGTAAAAAGGCTCTACCGGCGTCTGTTAATCGTATCGATCTATTTGCTCTCACAAATAGTTTTTGGTCTAAATGATGTTCTAGTAATTGAATCTGTTGACTGACTGCAGATTGGCTCATATTTAAATCAGTCGCGGCTAAAGTAAAACTTAATTTAGAACCGACGACCTCGAAAGTTCGCAACCAATTTAACTGTATTGAGTTGGTGAGAAGTCTTTGCATTGAGGCTACCTTTATGCATTAGCTATACTTATTGATATTCATATAATATAGCGTTTGTTGGGTGTTGAATATATTATATTATTAATAGATGAATAAAAATTGCAGAGCCTAAAATAAAGCTTTGCTCAAAGTATAATTAAAGGATAAAAGTTAATGAAAAATAAGACTGATGTGCTCATCATGGGCGGCGGTATAGCAGGTGTAAGCACCCTGTATCACTTAGCGAAATTAGGCATGACCGATATTATGCTAACGGAGAAGTTAGACTTAACATCAGGTTCTACATGGCACGCCGCTGGTAATCTTCCACATTTCAGCAATAGCTATAATGTCATGAAAATGCAACAACACAGTATTGCGTTGTATGCACGCTTGGAAGCTGAGACAGGACATCCTGTTGATCATCACCCTACGGGTGCTGTTCGTTTGGCGCATACCGAAGAGCGCATGAATGAGTTTGAGCGTGTTGTTGCAATGTCAAAGCTTGCTGGACTTGAGCTTGAAATGATTAGCATTGAGCGTTTAGAAGAATTATATCCTTTCTTAAATACTGAAGGCCTTTTAGGTGGTTTATGGGATCCGGCTGATGGCCATATCGATCCTACTAGTGCGACTAACGCAATGGCGAAAGGCGCAAAAGATGCAGGCGCAACGATTGTTCGTCAAAACCCTGTTGAAAAAATTGTACAAAAAAATGATGGCCGTTGGGAAGTTACAACAGCTAAGGGTGTTATCGACGCTGGTATTATTGTTAACGCGGGTGGTTTCCGTGCCAACGAAATCGCAGCAATGGTTGGACATGAATTACCGATGTGTTCAATGGAGCATCAGTTCTTAGTGACTGACTCGATCCCAGAAATTGAAGCGCTTGACGAAATGCTACCAATGCTTCGTGACCCAGATGTGTCTTACTACCTTCGACAAGAAGCGAATGGTTTCATTTTAGGCCCTTATGAGCCAAATGGAATTCCATGGTCTGTTGGCGGTGTACCAAAAGAGTTTGGACAAGAATTGTTACAACCTGATTTAGATCGTATCGAAGACATTATGATGACGGCAATGGGACAGGTTGAGATTGTTGCTTCAGGTGCAATCAAAACCGTTGTTAATGGCCCGATTACTTATTCACCTGACGGGCATCCGCTCGTTGGACCTGTTCACGGTATCAGCAACTACTTCGTTATCACTGGTTTCAACTTTGGTATCGCACAAGGTGGTGGTGCTGGACACTTCTTATCAGAAATAATTGCAAAGGGTGAGTCTGAACTCGATTTATTTGAATTAGACCCACGTCGTTTTGGTGATTACGCTGATATTGAGTACACAATTGCAAAAGGTACTGAGGTTTACGCTAACGAATATCAGCTAGGTTATTCGAACGAATATGCGATGCGCCCTGCAGTTCGTGGACAGAAAAAATTACCTATATATGAGGCACATAAAGCGGATAACGCGGTGTTTGGTGCCTACTTTGGTTGGGAGCGTCCAAGCTGGTTCGCACCTAAAGGTACAGATCCAGTTGAGGTACATAGTTTCGGTCGCAGCAATTGGTTTGAGCCTGTTGCGGCAGAATGTAAGAACGTTCATGAGAACGTTGGTTTATTGGATTTATCTCCATTCACAAAGTTTGAAATTTCAGGTGAAGGCGCGTTTGAATATTTAAGCAATATTATGCCTAACCATGTACCTACTGAACCTGGTCAGACAATACTAGCTCATCCATTGAGTCCATCAGGCGGCGTGGCGTGGGAAGCATCAATCACTATGCTACAAAACGGCAGCTACTACATGATGTCACCTGCGGCACTTGAGATTCTTATAGATGATTGGTTATTCAGTCGTCTACCAAGCGATGGTTCTGTTACGTTAACGAACACAACTAAAGATTGGGGTTGTTTATTAATCACAGGGCCTAAAGCTCGTAAAGCCTTGAGAAAAATAACAGATGCAAGCCTTAGCAATGCTGATTTCCCTTGGTTTACAGGTCAAGAAATTGATATCGCAGGTATTCCGACCAGAACATTGCGTATGAGTTTCATCGGTGAGTTAGGTTGGGAGCTTCATCATCCAATTGAGCATCAACAGAAATTGTACGATGCATTACATGAAGCAGGTGCTGAGTTTGGCATCCAAAACTTCGGTCTGCGGGCGATGGATTCAATGCGATTCGAAAAAGGCTATCCAGTTTGGGGCCCAGACATGAATACAGAATTTACTGCACTGGAATCAGGCCTTAGCTGGTTCGTAAAAATGGACAAAGATTTCGAAGGTAAAGATTCACTGCTTAAGCAGAAAGAAGCTGGCTTTGAAAATAAGATGATTATGCTCGAAATTGACTCAGATGGTGTCGATGCACAAAACGGCTTCGAGCCACTTTACTTGGACGGCAACATCGTTGGTATGTGTAGTTCAGGTGGTTACGGACATCGTGTACAGAAGAGTTTAGCGTTTGCTTTTATCAAGACAGCAAAGATTGATCCTAAAGCGGATAACACTGGATTGACGGTTCAAATCCTTGGTAAGCATTACCCTGCTAAGATTACTCCGATGTGTAATTATGATCCTAAGAATGAAACGATTAAATCAGATGCTTAAGATCTATTAATTAGCTCATTGATTATCGAGTAGTATCAAAAAAGGACGTATTAAATACGTCCTTTTTTGTGGGTGAGAGTTATGTAAAAGACACCCCCCTACTTTTTGCCTATTTCCAATATCTGTTATTTAAAACATCCCAGCATTCTTTTTAGAATCAGCATTCCTTGTATTGTTTAGCACCTATTAGGGTTAAACCTCAACGTCATTTTTAGGAATTGTATAACCCGCAGAATAATGAGCCAAAATACTAGCAACGGCTTCGTCAGTTGGGATAGGTGCGTTGAAGCGTTTGGGATGAACCGCATCCAAGCTATATGGGGGTTTGCCATTTACCATCCAATCGCTAAGAAATTGTGTTGCTCCACCCCCAGTACCGATACCTACATGGAATCCTGATGCCATCCAAAGTCCTGCGTGGCTAGATACTGGACCAACGACAGGGAAACCATCGGGCGGATAACAAAGCGGGCCATTGTTTACCTTTTTAATACCCGCTGATTCAATCAGTGGAAAACGCCACATACACTTTTCAAGGTGATCCATCAAACGATCTGTATTAGGTATAAGCAGTTCTTGACCAAATTCTGGTGGAATACCATCAGTGTTCCATGCAACTGGGTTTTTCTCATAGACACCAAATAACAAACCGTTAGCTTCTTGTCGAATATTACCAGGGATTAATGGATCGCGAATAGTTGGAAGTTCGAAGTTTAAAGATTCAATATCAGAATGTGATTCAGTGATGATTTCGTGATGTTCCATTGCATACAATGGCATATCTATATCTAATGATTGCAACATTTCCCGTGCCCAAAAACTGGCGGCAACTACTACTCGATCTGCAAGAAATACTTCGTCGCCACAGGTGACTTCCCAATGACCTGTGACTGTTTTCGAGAATGCACCCACTGGATGTTGGCGCAGTATTTTAGCACCACGCGCTTTAGCTGAATTCGCCATAGCCAAGGTTGCGCCTGTCGGATCAACATGTCCATCATCTGGCGTATAAGCTGCCCCCAACACACCTTCGATATTCATAAGAGGATGGATTTGAGGAATTTCCTCAGTCGACACAACTTTATAAGGGATGTTCAGTTTTTTATAGATTGGTGTTAGTCGATGATAAGCAGCCATTTCTTCAGCTGTGCTGGCTAATCGCAAACTGCCTGTTTTATGAAAATCAATTGAATGCCCACTTTCTGCTTCTGCTCTGCGATACGTCTCGAGTGAATCAACATACAAGCGCGTAATTTTAGCGTCATGCCCAAAGTGAGTACAATTTCCTGCCGCATGCCAAGTAGAACCAGCAGTCAATTCGTTCTTCTCCAATAGAAGGGTATTCGTCATGCCACGTTCTGCAAGACCATAGAGAACGCCACATCCGACGATTCCGCCACCTATAACGATCGCATCATATTTGTTAGTCATTTCACCCATTCTTTCACAGGTACTTCCATCTTTCTTTTTATACTGCCCAAACTTTTAAAACTATAAATTAATAGTAACTATACTCTTTAAAGTAGCTAATCAGACAAGATTTAGAGAGGTTAAATGAAAATGGAAGTAGGTTCAGAAAATTCACTTTGGCAAGCAACCGCCATTACACTCGATTCAAATCCAACGCTGGCAGATGAAATTCATACCGATGTAGTTATTGTGGGAGCAGGTTTTACGGGCTTACGCGCAGCCTTGCATTTATCAGAAAACAAAACAAACGTAGTGGTTTTGGATAAATATGATGTGGGCTTTGGTGCTTCAGGCCGCAACGGTGGGCAAGTTAATCCAATGCTGCCTTTTAATTCACCTGAGAATATTCAAAAGCTTATTGGTAATCATTATTTTGAAAACCTTTGCCAAGCCTCGTTGAATTCTGCAGATGCACTTTTTGAAATGATTGCAAAACACAAGATAGATTGCCAAGCCAGACAAAAAGGTTGGTTGAGAGTAGATCACTGTGAGAAAGCACGACAGACTTCATTGCACAACGCTGAAGGTTGGATTAAATATGGCGCAAAAATGGAGCCTGTAGAACAAGCTGAAGTTGAACGTCTTTCTGGGAGCAGCTTATATAAATCAGGTATTGTTGCTACCAGAGGTGGCGCAGTTCAACCATTATCATTAGCCCGTGGTGAGGCAAAAGCTGCAATAAATTTAGGTGCAAAAATATTTTCGAATAGCCCAGTTACTGCTATGAAGCGACAAGGGGATAAATGGGAAGTCAAGACACCACAAGGTAAAGTCACTGCTAACTGGGTTGTCTTGGCAAGTAATGGCTACACCGATGATTTACATAAAGGTCTTGCAAAAACAGTGATGCCGCTGGTTTCAATACAAGTGGCAACTGAGCCACTGCATGACCAACAAATTGGTGAAATATTGCCAGAAGGTCATACTATTTCCGATACACGTCGTTCAATCATGTATTCACGTCGAGAGCCTGACAATCGTATAGTTTTTGGCGGCCATGGCAAACTGACAAACAATGGGTTTGTAGGTTTTGAACATTTGATCAAAGATGCGACAAGAGTCTTCCCGAGTTTAAATGACGTTAACTGGAAATTCCGTTGGGGCGGAAAAATCGCAATCACTGAAGATAGATTGCCTCATTATCACGAACCTAAACCTGGCTTAATTGTTGGCTTGGGCTTCAATGGTCGCGGTGTTGCAATGTCACATGTGATGGGTAAATGTCTAGCTGATCGGATTCTAGATTTGCCTGTAAAACAATTACCATTCCCTAGCACTAAGATTAAAGGCATTCCTTTTTGGGGAATAAAAATGATGGGGACGGGACCAGTGGTATCAATAATGGAGATACTAGATAAATGGGAATCACGATCTGCTGATTAACCTAGAATAGATTCAAAAA
>JBALXO010000003.1:74106-76873 GCA_036960615.1 Cocleimonas sp.
AGTTCGCCTTTTTATCAGTCTACAGTTCTAACGCTGTAATAACTAGTTGACTAGCCTTTACCTCTCCATGGGATTGTTTTATCAATAATCCAACGCATCATGAGGTCAAACATCAATCCTAATAAACCAAGTATGATAATCGTAGTCCAGATGATTTCGTAGTCTGACTGCTTACGCGCCACGTTTTCTACAAAACCGATACCCGTTGTACCTGCCAACATTTCGGCAGCAACCAACGTACCCCAACAAACACCAATCGCAATACGAACACCGGTTAATATTTCTGGTAAGGAATTAGGCAGAATTACTCTTCGTAAGATCTGACGGTTAGTAGCACCCAATGAGTGAGCCGCATGAATCTTAGAAAGATGGGTACCTGTTGCACCTGTTCTTGCCGAGATAACCATAATGGCAAAAGCAACCATGAACAACAAGAAGATCTTACCATCGTCTCCAATACCAAAAATCGTTAATATCAATGGTGCCCAAGCTAATGGAGGCACAGGACGATAAAGCTCGATGATTGGATCGAAGAAACCTTTCGAGAATCGCGATAGGCCCATGAATAATCCTAATGGTACACCTAAAATAATACCGAAGAATAGACCTGCTAGAACACGCAGTAATGAATCCCAGACATGACCCGATGGCATGGGTACTTTAAATGACTCAAAGTTACCTGTGGCAAAATCATGCACCTTACTTTTCATATTTGGCGTGACAATTCCATTTACATCATGGCGCGGGAAATCACCAGGGATGAAAGATGAAATAAAGTCAGGAACAAGAAAATCAACCATTTCACCAAATGGCTTCATTTTGTACCACAACATTGGGTAACCTTTGTAGCCAATTTCAGGATTAGAGATTCGCGCAAATGTGCGTAAAGTATCAGACGGCTTTGGTAACCAACGACCTGATCCCTGCTCACTACATGAACTGCTGCCTGCTCTGATTTCTCCACCTGGCATCATTACAGCATCATAGTATCTTAATCCACCTTGTTGACTCTTCTGTTCATTATCAAGAGTAACCAAAGCTGATTGGACATCATTTAAGGCATCAGGTGGGAAAATATTGCCATCGTCTACACGTCGCAATACACGCGTTAATCCTTTAACAAAGTCTGCACGATTAGCAACTAATAACTCGTCTAAACCTGTTGCTGCTTCATTCTGAATTTCTAATGCAGCTATCTGTGCTTTTAGTTTTTCAACTTGACCTAAGAAATTACTATTGTTGTTTTTAATCTTCGAAAAATCTTTAGCGATTGTTTTCATTTCTTCAGCTGCTGCTGCAAACTTATAACCACGCGCACTTGCCGGAGCATTAGGTATTTCGTTTCCTGAATCACCCCAACGTGCAATTTTACCAGCAGCTTCTACTTGCTCTGCTGTCGGATCACCAGGATAATTATCATCAGCTAACTTAGCAGTTAACGCATTAATACGAGTTTCAATGGCCTTAAACTGAGTATCAGTTGCAGTATCTAAAAACTCAGGAGAAGTAGCACCCGTAATTGCTGCGCGCATCAACTCAATCGTTTCTTTTGCTTTAGCTTTTTCAGCGTCAGTAAATCCTAGTCGTTCAGCTTGATCTGCTAAGCCACTCAGCTGTTTATTTTCTCGAACTAACAGACTCGTACCCTTCAAAAACTCTTTTTCCAAAGGAAAAACAGAACGAATAGGATTAGCCGCTGAAGCAAGTTTACCTACCTGACAAAGCTCATTGGCTGCTTTTGGGTAAAATGCTCGTCCAGCATCCCAAGAAAAGTAGAGCCATATAAGTAGAATAAAACTAACACCTGTAATAACCCAATGCCAACCACCTAAAGCACGTTCTGGATTACCAAAAACAGCATCTGATTTTTCTGTACGAATTAACTTACGACCAAACAGTATTGCCCATATAACGGTGGCAATTAATGCAATAAATAATGTACCTACGATGAGGCCTCTATATTCAAATAAGAAATCTAACATAACTACACCTGTCCCATAATTTCTTCTTCCATATCCCAGATCATGGTAAGAATTTCTTCACGTGTCTCAATGAATTCCGCACTATTTTTTATTTCTCGAGTATCTTGAGTGACACCCATTTCAGCGAATGGAAGATTATATTCTTTGTGTAATCTACCAGGTCGTGGAGCCATTACAAACAGTCTCTCGCCAAGTAGTAATGCTTCTTCTACTGAGTGAGTGATAATCATGATTGTCTTGCCAGTCTCTTTCCAGATTTTAAGCACCAAAGACTGCATTTTTTCACGTGTTAGAGCATCCAATGCACCTAAAGGCTCATCCATCAGGATTAAGTCAGGGTCATTGATAAGACAACGTGCTAAAGCGATACGCTGTTGCATACCACCTGAGAGTTGATAGGTCGGCACATCGCCAAAACCTCCTAAGCCAACGATATCGAGCCATTCATCGACCATTTTTTTACTTTTCTTTGGGTCTGTACCTTTCATACGAAGGCCAAAATCGACATTCTCAGAAACCGTTAACCATTCGAATAAAGCGCCTTGTTGGAAAACCATGCCTCGATTTACACCAGGTCCTTCGATTTCTTCATCACCCAGATAGACTGCGCCGCCTGTGGGGCGATTGAATCCTGCGATGATATTTAATAGGGTTGTTTTACCACAGCCAGATGGGCCGAGGACAGAGAGTAACTCTCCATTTTTTAAAGTAAAATTGATGTTGTTAAGCGCGTGTACCTGCCCTCCCGTATCAACATCAAAAACCATACTTAAGTCTTTTGCTAC
>JBALXO010000003.1:76973-92010 GCA_036960615.1 Cocleimonas sp.
TAAATCCAGCCATCTGCTTTTTAGTTGCCTCTAGAGTCATACCTGCGTCTCCAGCGATAACTGCCAATTTAGACTGATCTTTAGCAAAATCTACATTCGCTTGTTCTGTTACTTCCATAAAAGTTTTTAATGCTTCAGGATTCTCTGCAGCAAATTTCTCAGTTACAGATACGATATCGAAACTAGTAATACCTGCTTCTGTCTTTTCTGGAACTGTTAGCATTGACTTACCTATTTCTTTCATCTTATCTAGTGAGTTTTGACCGAAACCACATGCCATTGCAACTTGACCGTCAGTTAGAGATACAGCAGCATCTGCTGGCTCTTGATCAACAATCGTCAATTTGCTCATGTCAACACCGAGGTTGTTCATGGTCATACGGAATTCAAAGTCAGACATTGTGTTTAAAGGTACAGCAACTGATTGACCTTCTAACTCTGTAGCGTTTGCTTTAGAGATGCCAGACTTATTACTAACAACACAGTCTCCACCAGCACCGTATTGAACTGCGATACCAACCATCTTGATAGGTGCATTTGCATTTACTGCATTAACGAATGGCGCCATGCCTTGACTAAAAGAGATATCGATATCGCCAGATAACATTGCTTCTGTCATTGCTCCACCAGTAGCGAAGTTAACCCAGTTTACTTTTTCACCAAGTGCTTTGTCGTATGTTTTCTCAACTTTAGCGATTTGGTTTGGCGTTGCCCACTCTAGGAAGTATGCAACGTTTACCTCAGCCATAGCAGCTGGTGCCATTACTGATGTAAGAGTAGCGATTGATACGCCACAAATAATTTTCTTAATTGATTTCATTTTTGTTCCTCTGATATTGATTTCATTACTTTTTAATAAATATATTTAAATTGAATTTAACATTGAAACTTATCGATTTAAATATGGCTTAAATACTACCTTATTAATAGTTTGCTCCTCCAAGCACTATCAAACTCCTTTCAATACTAATAATTAGTAAGTTAAGAAATTTTATGACTACGAAAAACTTCTTCGCGTTCAAATTGCTAAATTACTATAGCCGTTGTCTGAAAATAGAAATAGATCCAGATACGGGATTTGAATTACCCACCTTGGTTAAAAGATGACCTATCCGAACACTAAACATTAACTTGGTTATATTAGGATAGTATAAAATTCAACGTTGTCAGTAATATTTCAACAATATCAACACTGAAGCTCATAAGAAGTCTCCTTCTAAGTTATTGAGACCCATTCTCATTGAATTAGTTCGATGCGGGGATATCTATCAGCTCTGTCTTGACATCTAGATTCTGAGCACGGTGCCTTAACACATGGTCCATTAGGGTAATGGCTAACTGAGCTTCACAGATTGGCGTTGCACGAATTCCGACGCATGGATCGTGTCTACCTTTGGTAATTACTTCTATTTCTTCACCATGAATATTTACACTTCTACCCGGTAATCGAATGCTGGAAGTAGCTTTAAAGGCAGTGTTTACCACTATATCTTGACCTGAAGATATTCCCCCTAAAATTCCACCAGCATTATTACCATCAAAACCTTCTAGCGTTATTTCATCACGATGTACCGTGCCTTTTTGTGTGACACAGTCAAAACCAGCACCAATTTCGACACCCTTTGCAGCATTGATACTCATCATTGAATGACAAATATCTGCATCTAAGCGATCGAAAACAGGCTCGCCTAATCCTGGATGGACGCCAGTGGCAATTGTTGTAATTTTAGCTCCAATGGATTCACCTTCTTTGCGTAAGGCATCCATATAGTCTTCCATTTCTTTAACTTTGCCAATGTCTGGCGAGAAAAAAGGATTGTTGTCAACTTCATCCCAGTCAATATTTTCAATCTTGATTGGTCCAAGCTGTGAAAGATAGCCTTTCACTTCAATACCGTATCTTTCTTTCAAGTATTTTTTTGCAATGCCTCCGGCCGCAACACGCATTGCAGTCTCGCGTGCAGATGATCTTCCGCCACCGCGATAATCACGTAAGCCATATTTTTTATAGTAGGTGTAATCTGCATGACCCGGTCTAAACTGATCCATGATATTAGAGTAATCTTTTGAGCGTTGGTCAGTATTTTGAATCATTAACGCTATCGGAACTCCGGTAGTTTTCCCTTCGAAGACTCCGGATAAAATTTTAACTTCATCAGATTCTCTACGTTGCGTAGTATGTCTGTTTTTACCAGGTTTACGACGATCTAAATCAAACTGTAAGTCTTCTTCCGACAACTCCATGCCCGGAGGGCAACCGTCAACAATACAACCAATAGCTGGGCCATGACTCTCACCAAAAGAGGTCACCGTAAATAATTTACCGATTGAATTTCCTGACATGCTGCTAATAATACCGTATAGGTTTAAAACAAATATTTTAAACTAAATATTAGGTTTTATCTTTATAGATTGAAAAATTGGAGACAAGCTTATTTTTTCCAATAATTACTGCAGTTCAGTCTCGCTATTATGTAAGTTACGCCTGATATTTTGGAAGTTTAGGTTTATGGAAAAACTGATATTATTTGTTTTGCTGTTTGCTTATGCTTCCTTGTTAGCTATTGGGAAATAAAAAACCCGCAATCAAGCGGGTTCTTTATTATTTGCTTCATCTTTTATGCATTCTTTAGTCAGGATCAGAACATGACGCTGATTGACCGTATGGGCTAAGCTCATTAGGAACAGAACTATCTGGATCATTAATATCTGCTAATAGTATATCCATATTAAAGATTGTATTTTCAACAAACTCTGTACCGCCCACAGCAACAGTAGCAGTAATTAATTGAGTACTCCATAAAGCAGCACTCTGTGGATATATCACAGTAACAGACATCTTACCTTCTGCATCTGTAACGCCTGTTGCCGAGATAGTCGCATCATTAGTCGGCTCCAAAGTACCATTCCCATTTATGTCTTCACCATTATCCAGATTACCATCACGATTAAAATCTTCGATTGGGCATCTAACAGATACTATTCTTTGCCATTCATCCGCAGTGCCATCTGGAGGTGAAGATGTATCTACTGTAAACATTGCACCCTTTACATAAGTAGCTGGAGCAATGGTAAAATCAACTTGCTGGTTTGAACTTGGGTTACCTGCATTGTCGGTGACAATAACTCCAAATGTTTTTGTGTAGAAAACACCGTCTTGTGCTACTAGTTCATCTGAACCTAATACTATTCGACTAGTGTTACCTCTGACTGTAAGTTTTGTTAAGTCTGTAATTAAAGGAAAATCTTGTAGAGAGGTAAGTATTTCTACACCCTCAAAAGAACTAGCGCTGTCGCTAGAACTGTAGACTACTTCAGCTCTACCTAGAGAATTCGTAGTAGCCGAAGAATTACTCAAAGTACCATTTACGTTATCTGTAAGATTAAAGTTTACTCTAGTATTTTTTACAGGGTTGTTATTCACATCGCGTACTATAGAAATAATTCTACTTGTTTCGTTCGTAGAGATTAGAGATGGGACAGCTTGAGAATTTAAAGAATCAGGAGTTATAGCAACAAATTCACGCTCTAAAGTTGCTATTAAGCCCGTATCTGATTCAGCAGTAATTGTAGACTCCCCTGCTGCTGCAGATGTTATTGTAAAAGTAGCTTCCCCGTTAGGTCCTGTCGTTACCGTCGAATTATTCAACGTACCTCGAGTTGTTCTAATCGCAATATTCTCTCCCGCTTGCGGAAGACCATTTATTAGCCATTGAACCGTAATCGTTTCTAAGGTGGCAATATTGAGTTCACCATTAGTGGCTGTACCTGATAGCGTAAAATCACTGCCTGATATTTCTACTGTCTTGTCTATAGTTGCATTTAAGGCATTGGCGCTAATAGTATCTGTACCACCTGTTGCTGCAGCTAAACTAATTATAAGTTGTCCATTACCATCTGTAGTAAAAGTTGAAGGCGAAATAGGAGTGATTGTATTACCTATAGCAGAAGTCACTGTTACATCTTCAAAGGCAATTGCGCCGTCAGATGAATCCAATAGTTTAATTGTGTATTCATTAGCTTTATTGATTGCAGCGTTACTTGGTCCTTCTATTTGTAAGTTAGTGCCAACGACAGCTACTTCTAAAGTTTCAGAAACACCAGCTGATGAAGCCGTAACAGTTATAGTTCGGTTTTCTTTAGAGCCTGGTGTTAAATTCGCCGTCTTAACCGATCCAGTTGCTCCATCGACCAATATATTTGCATTCATATCAACAGAAAAAGTTATAATCGCATCAGAAAGTACATTATTGTTTGCATCTTTTGCAGTTGCCGATATCACTACTGGATCAGAACCACTTGAAAATAGTTGTCTAGAGCTTGCAGTAAGCGAAATTGTACTGGCTATGCTCGTTCCTGGTACAGGATTAGTGCCTGTGCCTGTGCCCGACCCGAAATCTGCTCCTGAGCTTCCGCCACAAGCTGAAAGTACGATTGCAAATGCAACAGGTATTATAAGTTTGACGAAATTAACTGACTTAGACATGTGAAGGACACCTTTATTATTTAGTTCTTGTTATTAGGTTATTTGGACTTGTTTTTGCTTTTTCGTTAGCGGTCTTTATTTTTATAATTGCGTATATTGTAATTTTTATACCGTATTTCTGTCAAGAAATGCCGCTAAAATCAGACTAGTGGTATTAGCCAGAGTTAATTGACATCGACTAAATAAAATATGACACCCCCCTACTTTTAGGCATTTTGCTCTGAACGATATTTTTGTCCCAATACAAGCTAATTGAAATTATTAGGAAAAATAGAGTGGGCGAATATTTTTAACAACACTTATTTACCGCTTATCCAAAATAAAGCTAGCCAATACCGATTCTGTTAATATTTATTTAATACTAAAAATAAACAGGACCATGCTATGAATCTCAGTCTCATCATTTTTATTAGCTTATTTGTAGCGCCAATACTTTGGGCTGTCGCTATCTATAACCAATTAGTAACTTTAAAAAATAACACAAAAAAATCGTGGAGTAATATTGATGTATTACTTAAACAACGGAATAGTGAACTGCCTAAATTAATTGACACTTGTAAACAGCACATGGCTTATGAGCAAGAGACTCTAGAAAAAGTTATTAAAGCACGTAATTTGGTTGAGTCAGCAATGAAAACGCAAAATATTCCTCAACTTGGCGCTGCTGAGATGAAGCTAGAAGCAAGCTTGAATGGCTTATTTGCTGTAGCAGAGGATTACCCAGAACTTAAAGCGAGCGATGCATTCTTGCGCTTACAAACTCGTATTAGTACTTTAGAAGAAAGTATCTCTGACCGACGAGAGTTTTACAACGATACAGCTGCATTAAGCAATACCCGAATCCAGCAATTTCCAGATAATGTAGTTGCTAATATTTTTACTTTTGAAGAATTTGATCTATTAGAATTTCACATAGATGAACTCAAAGACGTCGATATTGCCGCTAATTTTTCATAAATAAAGTTAAGCTTTTGCAGCATGTTTGTGCAACTTAAAGGACGACTAATACATTTAGTTAGCTCGCTCATATATCCAATAGCCTTTCTAGCTATTTTCCTCTTCCCAGATGAAATGCGTTACGAGAAAGCTGTCTACATGACATTGCTATCCATTGTCAGTTTACTCTCGGCCATCACACTTTATCGCCGCATCCATTTAATAGAAGATACTGCAACAACGACTTTAAACTCAGCTGCACAGGGTTATATGGCTTTAGCTGGCATGGCATCACTTTATGATGGCGAAATTGTACGCGGCCCAAGTCCAGACTTACCTCCTATGCTTTGGTACAAGAATCATCTCTTTGAAAGTTGGGCAGGATTTATAGTAAGTGATGAAAAAGGTCGATGCACCTTAGATCCGAGTGGTGCAGAAGTCATTACACCCAATTACAGCTACAATCATAATTATTACAAGGCAATTTATCCAAACGAAATGATTTATGTCATTGGCCAGCTTCACACACTTAAAAAACATCGTAACGATTATGAAAGAAACTCTTTAGTATCTACAAAAATACAAGAATGGAAACGCAATAAAACAAACTTCCTAGATTATTTTGATGATAACAAAGATGGTATTATTGACGAAGGAGAAATGCGAACAGCCAAACACGCAGCTACTAACTTTGTAGATATGACGCTCGAAGAAGTCTACCAAAACCCAGCTACACATGTAGTTTCGAAATCAGAGGATGGCAGACCTTTCATTGTAACCAGCATTCATCCTAAGGCACTGCTCAAGCGCTATAAACGAGCAACTGTATTTCATACTACTGCTTGGATCATTCTGTCTATTTATACTTTATTGATGCAAGTTGGATAATCATCCAGAACAAATTATAAAATAGCACCCTCCTCCTTTATTAGTGAGCTTACGTTTTGTTGTTTAAAACGAATACCTCAGCCGTTGCATACGAGACAATAGCTTTAGCTGATCCGTTAGGGTGAGGCATAGCCGAATAATTATTTGCACTGTATGGTACTTTTTATAAACTTGACTGCTGAAAACTGCTAACATTTACCTTACTAACAATAAGCATGGATAATTAACTTGTACAAAATCCTCAATGAGCGCTTAAATAAGATTCAAGCAGATGGCTCTCAAACTCTATTAAAAAACTCACTCACTGGGTTAGAGAAAGAAAGTCTTCGAGTAAATGCAGAAGGCGGTATCTCTGATACACCGCATCCTACCGTTCTAGGTTCGGCCTTAAAAAACCCGTGGATTACAACCGACTATGCTGAGGCGATGCTAGAGTTAATCACACCTCCCTGTGATCGAGCGCACAAATCGCTAGATTTTTTATTAGACGTTGAAACATTTGTTTATCAACACTTGAAAGATGAACTCCTCTGGACTACTAGCATGCCATGCGTAATTAGAGGCAATGACGACATTACCATCGCGAACTATGGTTCTAGTAATGCAGGTCAAATGAAATCAGTTTATCGCCAAGGTCTAGCTGAGCGTTACGGAAAAGTAATGCAAGTAATTTCGGGGGTGCATTTTAATTATTCTGTTGCTACTGAATTTTGGCCTGCTTTTCAAAAAGTTGAAGATGAGTCTCAGGAAGAAGAACAAGCCTTTATTAATAAAAAATACATGGGAATGACACGCAACATCCAGCGCTATGGGTGGATCATTCCATACTTATTTGGAACATCTCCCGCCGTATGCCGCTCGTTTATTGAAGATGGAAAAAAACCAAAAGGAATGAAATCCTTTGGAGAACATACCTTTTATGAAGAATGGGGCACTTCATTACGCATGGGTGATATCGGTTACACTAATAGTGGTGAAGAAAGCACCGGCGTTAAGGCAAACTACAATAGCCTCGAAGAATATATCGCCTGTTTGCGCACTGCGATTACTACACCACATCAAGAGTATGAAGACATTGGTTTAAAGAATGGCGATGAGTACTTACAATTAAATACCAACTTATTACAGATCGAAAATGAGTATTACAGTAGCGTTCGCCCAAAACAGATTCTTAATGGTTTTGAAAAACCCACCTGTGCGCTAGAAAGACGAGGCATTCAATATGTAGAATTGCGCTCAGTCGACATCAATGCTTTTCGACCTGCGGGTTTAACACATAAACAACTCTATTTTTTAGAGATTTTTATGATGTTTTGCCTACTTCAAGAAAGTGCTGACATTGATAATGATGAAGCGAATGAAATTGACGCCAATCAAATTATTGTAGCGCATAAAGGTCGTAAACCTGGTTTAGAACTTAGACGCAATGGAACAGCGATCACTCTTAAAGATTGGGCAACTGAATTATTAAACCAAATGCAAGGTGTCGCAGACATCTTAAACAGTGCTCATAATGAAATCTTTTATAGCGATGCGATTACTGCACAAATGGAGTTGATCCAAGATCCATCACTAACTCCTTCAGCACAAGTGTTAGATGATATTTTTAACAAAGATGGAAGTTATTATAGCTTTGCTAAACGCAAATCAGAGGAGCACCGTAAATATTTTATGCAACGTGAATTGAGTGACCATATCAATCAAAAGATTGAACTTGTGGCAAAGCAATCACTCGAACAACAACGCGAACTGGAAGCGGAAACAGGCATGGATTTTGATACCTTTTTACAGCGTTATTTTAACAACCAACTGTAAAAAAATCTAAATCGTTCCTGAGCTTAAAAATAGCTATTCTCATTGCTCCAAAAAAACACCTCCTACCCTTTTGAATATCAACACGCTTTTATTGTTTAAAAAACTTAATTGGCATTTATGCAAACTCGGTGTTTTCACTTAGTTTAAAACGGATATAATCCATCAATGAAAAAACTATTGTCACTGATTAAAGATAATAAAGGCTTCGTCCTTTTTATTATTTTCCTTTTTGTATTTAGAGGCGCAATTGCAGATTGGCATCCCGTGCCTACAGGTTCAATGAAACCCACCATTCTTGAAGGCGATGTGATCTGGGAAAACAAGATGGCCTATGATTTACAAGTGCCATTCACTGATATTTCATTACTAAGAACCGGTGAACCAAAGCGTGGGGACATTGTGGTTTTTACCTCAGAAGTGGCAAACAAACGTCTCATAAAACGCTTAGTTGGTCTGCCTGGAGATATCATAAAAATTCAAAAGAATAACTTGATAATTAATGGATACATCGTTGATTATGAAACGACAGATGAGATTATCCCATCGCGTGAAACTGATCAAGATCATGGAATTTACGCCCTAGAGTCTCATACTGACTTAGAGCCGCATCCGGTCATTATAAAAGACAGGCTTAGCACTTATCCTCCCACATTTCAGGGACCTCAATGCATTGAGGTGACACAGGAAGCAATACCCGCAGATCATTATTTTTTCTTAGGTGATAATCGTGATAATAGCTCTGATTCAAGATGCATTGGTTATGTTCCTCGTTCAGAACTTCGAGGTCACGCTACCCATATTTTATTATCACTAAACAAAAACGATAGTTACAAGCCGCGCCTTGAACGTTTTTTGGAAAAACTTCAGTAACAAAGTTATTTTTTCTAATCGTCGGTCCATGATGATAAAAATTAAGAATCATCGAATAAAAGACCCTCTCTACTTTTGTGGATTTTTAAATTCCGAATAAAAATCCTATCTCTCAAGCAAATTCTCTTTGTTTAAATTTTATCCACGCTGAGTTATAAACTTAGTTACTTTGATCTTAATACACTTTTCCATTACTATCATGCCCCGTTTATTTACTAAATAGGTTATAAGTTAAATAATTCAATGGCATTTCTTGTAGTTGCCTCTGTGACTACTTCTATATCAAATTGTTTTAACTCTGCTATTTTTTTAACAACATGTAATATGAAAGCAGGCTCATTACGTTGTTGATGATGATTTGAATCTGGCTGATCAGGTGAATCGGTTTCTACTAATAATGCTTCAAGTGGTAAATCTTTAATTAGCTTATGCAAGCGAGTAGCACGGTCATAAGTTATTGGACCACCAAAACCTAAATAGAAACCCAAATCTACCAACTGTTTTGCTTGTTGTTGACTACCAGAAAAGCTATGAATTGAACCACGTACTTTAGGAAATTTTCGCAGGTGTTTCAAAATAATATCTAACGATTTTCGTGCATGAATAATCACAGGCAGATTCAGGTCATTAGCAATTTCTAATTGTGCAATAAAGAGTTTAAGCTGGTCTTTTCTGTTCGTTTCATCAGCCTCTTTAATGAAAAAATCTAAGCCAATTTCGCCAACAGCAATCGCATGATTATTATCTAAATAAGACTTCAATCGTTCAATATCATCATCACCATTTTTTACTTTGTGTTCCTTCATAAACATCGGATGTAAACCATATGCTGGATGACACATATGTGGATTATCGTCGCACACTTTTTTCACTGATTGCCAACGATCAGCGGTTGTCGATGAAACAATAATATCGCTGATACCAGAATCTTTAGCTCTTCGAATCGCTTGATTTCTATCTGCGTCAAACTCGCTAAAATCAATGTGTGAATGGCTGTCAATCAATTGCATCTTTAGATACTAAACCTAAATAATTAAATAACCTAGCTTAAGAAGTCTCTTATCAATGGCAATAATTTAAACGATTCACCTTTTACAATCTTTTTACAAAATTGTTACACTTGAATCACTTTCAGTTCATTAGAAATCATTACAGTGTTAGTACGTTAAATAAAAAGAGGTCTACTCATGTTGAAGTCACTAAGCAGTAATAAGCAAATAGTTTATAATAAATTCCATAGCGCCTTGTTTCTAGGTTTGTTGTTATCTCCGATGACAACCATTAATGCTGCAAAAATTGATGCAGAATCAAGCATCAAATCAGTAACGGTTTATCCCGGTAGTGCCAAAGTGACACGCGTTTCAAAGATTATGCTTACAGCCGGCGAAAACGATATCGTTATTAATAATTTACCCTTGAATCTCAATGAATCATCATTAAGAGTTTCTGGCGAAGGTGAAGGCTCGATCAGTTTAGGAAGTGTCGAACTATCAAGAAATATTCAATACGATGTTGTGCAACAACAAGAGAAAGAGCTTCGAAATAGGATCGAAGAAACGCAAGAACAACGTCAAGTTATTGAAGACTCGATTACCCGTAACAATGCTCAGCTAAACTACATCAATAAGATGGTGCTAGGAAATAACGCAACAAGTAAGAGAAAAGACGAATTGCAAAATGGCAGTTATACCAATCTTCCCTTAGATCAATGGCAACAAGCTTGGGAAACCTTAAATGGCGCAACTGAAAAAGTACAAGAAGAGATTAGACAAGCCAACAAAGCGCTTAAAGAAAGTAATAAACAACTCAATAAGTTAAATCGTGAATTACAGCAAGTCGCCACAAATCAAAAAGAAAGTCGTATTGCGAAGCTGCATATCGATGCCGATACTGCGACAGAACTCACTTTAAATCTTAGTTATCAGATAAATGGGGCACGATGGGAGCCGGTTTATGATGCTGATTTGAATACCGAAACGGGTGGAATTGAATTAAAAACCTTGGCACAGATAAGTCAACGTACCGGAGAAAACTGGGATGGTGTTGATGTTA
The DNA here is from genome assembly GCA_036960615.1 of Cocleimonas sp. Taxonomy (GTDB): domain Bacteria; phylum Pseudomonadota; class Gammaproteobacteria; order Thiotrichales; family Thiotrichaceae; genus Cocleimonas. The sequence continues at coordinate 88,021 of JBALXO010000003.1, forward strand.
CGCTTTCGACTTTACGACCAAGTGCAGGTACACAATTACCTCAGTTAAATCCTTGGATATTAGACTTTATGCCTGATAGGCGGGCAGGTGGCTCAAAAATGTATGAAAGCAGTGTTTCAATGGACACGATGGTGGAAACTTCTAAAGCTAAAATGGCACCTAAACCACAGTTGATGAAAAGAAGCGCTCCTGCACCAATGCTTCAGCAACAAAGTCGCCTTATCAGTGCTGATTTTTCTGCTGAATATAAAGTACCTGGCACCATAAGCTTAAACTCAGGTAGTAATAAACGTCGTTTTGCTTTGAACACACAAAAATTTACTTCAACTCTTAAACTAGCAAGCGCTCCGCGATTAGATCCCCGGGCAATGATTCTAGCGACTAGCAAATACGAAGATGAAACCCCTTTATTGGCGGGCAGCATGTCTTTATATCGCAACGGTAATTTTGTCGGTAATACTTTTTTAAATCAAAAACTCTCTGGAGAAGAAATCAAACTCTCTTTCGGTGAAGACGATAAAGTTAAAATTAAGTTTTTACCCGATCCAGATAAAAAGCGTAAAGATGGGCTTTTATTTGGAAAGAAAAAAGTAGTCGAACGCCACTATAAAATTAGTATCACGAGCAATCACAACAAACCGTTTGAAATCAGCATATCTGACGTTTTACCAGTAGCTTCTGATGAAAATATAAAAGTCAAAAACCTTGGTACATTACCGACCAAAAAGGATGTGGATGATAAGGAAGGCATAGTCAGCTGGGATAAAACCTTAGCTCCTAAAGTAGAACTGAAAATAAACTATGGTTACTCGGTCAGTTACCCTGAAGATAGAACTGTATTGGGTTTATAAGAAATTTTTAAAACTCTATTTACATATATAAAACAAAGAGATAACAATGAAAACGATTGGTTTACTAGGTGGCATGAGTTGGGAATCAACTGAAAGCTACTACCGCCTTTTAAATGAAACTGTAAAAGAACGCCTTGGTGGATTACATTCTGCCAAGGTCGTTTTACACAGTGTTGATTTTGCTGAGATTGAACAATTACAGCACTTAGGCGAATGGGAGAAAACAGCAGAAATTCTGAAAAAAGCAGCGCAAGGTTTAGAAAAAGCCGGCGCTGATTTTATTCTTATTTGCACCAATACAATGCACCTTGTTGCACCTCAAATACAAGCTGGAATAAACATTCCGCTATTGCATATCGCCGATGCCACGGCTGAAGAGATTGTTAAAGCAAATATCCAAAAAATTGGATTACTCGGTACGGCCTTTACAATGGAAGAAGACTTTTACAAAGGCCAGTTACAAAATAAATATCATTTAGACGTTATTACTCCAAACTCCAATGATAGAAAGATTGTACATCAGATTATTTACGATGAGCTTTGCTTAGGTAATATCCAAAACAATTCAAGAAAAGAATATTTAAGAATTATAGATGACTTGGTAAAGCAAGGAGCAGAAGCGATAATTCTTGGTTGTACTGAAATTGCTTTATTAATAGAACCACAACATACCAAAGTTAAACTATTCGATACCACTAGAATTCATGCCCTGAAAGCTATTGAAATAGCTCTCAATGAGTAACTAACTGGGAAATAGAGATACTAATGGCATAAAATAGAAACAGGTAAAAAGCTGGGGGGTGTCCTTTTAATCGACACCAATACGACTTTTAACGAAATTAACCATCCATGCGCCAACAACATCTGAATTAGGGACTTTCTTAAAAGAGTCTATAGCTTTACTTCTACTTTTATCATCGAGTGTTCCATTGTGTTTATTAAATAGATATTCAGTATAGCCTTGCCCAAATTCAGGATGTCCTTGAATCCCTAGCATTGAGTCTGTTTGGAATCCTGCAATTGGACAAAAATCACTGCTAACAAGTAACTCACTATTTTTCGGCATTTCAATCACCTGATCTTGATGGCAAGCATTTAATGAGATTGACTCTGATTCAAGTTCGCCCATCCATTTAGGAGTAGATTTTATTTCCCATGTCTGTACACCTAAACCACGTCCTTTTTCTTCTGCTTTAATCACTTTACCACCAAGTGATTCAGCAATTAGTTGATGTCCAAAGCAGATACCGATCGTAGGTATTTTTGCATCAAAAAGCTGCCTTACTAGCTGCTTTGCTTTGTGTATCCAAGGTATATCCTCGTAAGCACCGAATTTACTACCAGTGATGATATAGGCGTCACAAACAGAAATATCTTCAGGGAATTGATCTCCAATTAAGTCATAAACATTGATTTCAATAGAACTATCTTGTGTTTGCACTAGATCTGCGAACATATCGTGATAATCATCATATTGACTTTTTAGTTCTGGAGCGACGTGATCACACTCTAAAATTCCAATTCTTAATTTCATAAATCACTTTTATTAACTAACTAGGTGCCAACTATCTACAAATACTTTAAAATATTAACCAATCCTAAAAAAATAAATTAGCACGACAAATATAACAAATATATGCCGTTTAAATAATATTAAAATGGGAAGTTTATTGCTGGTAATCCCACTTTGATTAAGCCTAGGTAAATTAAAAATCAGGTATATTCTACTAAGCTAGGCATATGGGGTGCGCTAACTAGCAAAAATAATAAAAATAATACCAAGGAAGTAATTATGAAAAACAAAAATAGAGCATTTTCTTACTCAATTTTAACCACACTATTTTTACTACTAACGACATTCAGCGCAAGTGCATTGCAAATGAATCCATTGTCATTAGTTTTAAAACCATCAGGTGGTGGAGCAAAACAATCTGTAACCGTTTCAAACGAGAGTAACAAGCCAATTGCGGTGCAGCTTAGCGTAATGACACGTCAGCAAGTCAATAACAAAGAGATCAGAAAGCCTGCCGACAATGAATTTGCTATCTATCCACCACAAATGATTATCCCAGCACGGTCTACGCAAAAGGTACGCGTAGAATGGTTAGGGGCTGGTCAATTACCTCGTGAAAAAGCCTATCGCTTAATTGCTGAACAAGTGTTTGTTTCTTTAGATAATAAAAATCAAACAGGCGTAAAAATGTTAATGACTTTAGTCGGAGCACTTTATGTTCAACCAAGCGGCATGCGTAGTAATTTAAAAGTTACCTCAGTTAAACGTCAAGGCAACAAACTTTCCGTTACTGTTGCAAATAGTGGTAATCGTCATCGTTTAATGAAATACGCTACTTTAATTTTACGCAACGGCGGACAAACTCTCACACTAAAAGGCAAGCAGATAACCGGTCTTGATGGTAACAATGTACTTGGTGGTGCTACTAAACGTTTTTTCGTGCCATTACCCAAAGGATTTAGAGATGGTCCTTGGCAAGCACAACTAAAAATTCCTCAATAACAACTTTTTAAGTTGTTGATTCACGAGCTAGGAACTCGTGGATTCATAAATAATGGGGATTATGAATAATAGTTTTAAGCAAAAGACTCGCTTTCGTAAGGCGGGTCTTTTGCTGTCTATCAGTATATTGACTGCATCAAATGTATTTGCCAACAATAGTCATGCTGCAACTAAAGATCCCAGTCTAGTAGCATTTTATAATGAAGTTTTCGGTATTAAACCCAATAATATAAAAACTCAGAAACATGCTAAAAGACGCGTAATTAAACCCCGCGAAATAAGTTATTCTAACAATTGCATCCCCTTTCCACCTCGAAGTGATACTGAATTTGCTTTAGATTTAAGAAAACAGAATGAACGACGAAACCTCAGATTAATAATGAGTGATACAAATATCACCAAATATTCTAGTCATGTGCAAGATGAAATCTCTAGAATGCAAAATATCGATACTGAGGTCTTTTTAGATCTTGTGCAGAAAGACAACAAAGATGCTTATATCATCCTAGGTGAAAGAAAAGTTCGCTGCAAGCAAGTAAAACCCTCAAAATCAAGAAAAACCATAGTTATTGAAAAGTCTAAGCCTATCCCAACAGTTGAACCGCAACTGGATCAAACCATAGT
>JBALXO010000102.1:0-10884 GCA_036960615.1 Cocleimonas sp.
GTTTTTGTTCTTATAAATAAGAAACCTCGCCCTACGGGCCGTCGTCACTGCGTTCCAACGTTGTCTTAGCTACGCTACGGCTCAAGGGTATTCCTTTAACGTTAGAAATCTTAGTGGCCATTAATCAGTCGCCTTCTACTCTAAGTCCAGAGTTATTGCGAATAGTTATCAATTGTAATAAAATCGACTTCCCGCTGTTTACAGTTTTTTAGCTCTTTCTCGATGCCCAACCCGACCAACACTGTCATTACTGATAAGGACAACACGAGTGCCTTCAAATTTAGCTTGCCAAAGCTAGATCGTTGGAATGTGTCGATTATGTCGATTGCCTTAATCATGGCATTGCCCGTGTTAGTGGTCGCTAGTTATTTATTTCAGCCGTTCAATGATAACTGGACGCATCTCTACGAAAACCTCTTGGGTGATTATGTTACTAATTCATTAATTTTAATGGCAGGTGTTACCGTTGGTGTTCTCAGTATGGGTATCATCACTGCATGGTTAACCAGCATGTGTGAGTTTCCATTACGCCGATTTTTCTCTTGGGCGTTGTTGTTGCCCTTAGCGATTCCCGCTTACATAATCGCTTATACTTATACTGGAATGCTCGACTTTGCAGGGCCGGTGCAAACTGTTTTGAGAGAGATTTTTGGTTGGAACGCAGGCGATTATTTTTTCCCCGAAGTCCGTTCTATGGGCGGCGCAATTATGATGCTCTCGTTAGTGTTGTATCCCTATGTTTACATGATGGCGCGCGCGGCATTTTTAGAGCAATCAATCTGCGTCTTAGAAGCCAGTCGTACTCTAGGTAATTCACCATATCAAAGTTTTTACCGGGTCGCCTTACCCTTAGCGCGTCCTGCGATTGTGACTGGTTTATCGCTGGCGTTAATGGAAACACTGGCCGATTATGGCACTGTGCAATACTTCGGTATACCGACCTTCACCACAGGCATTTTCAAAACATGGTTTGATGTATTCGACGAAGGCACAGCAGCGCAACTCGCTGGATTTTTATTGGCCTTTGTATTTGCTTTATTGATCCTAGAAAAATGGTCACGCAAACGTGCTAAATTCCATCACACCAGCAATAAATATACGAATATTACCCGTTTTCAAATAACGGGTTGGAAAGTAGGATTAGTCATTTTTGCCTGTGCGATGCCATTCTTATTAGGCTTTGCGATTCCTGCATTACAGTTATTAGTTTGGACTTTCACAACTGCCGAAGAAGTCATCGACGCCGGATTCTTCATACTGGTTTGGCATAGCGTTATGCTCGCGGCAATGGCGGCAATATCAGCCGTTTCGATTGCTTTATTGCTTGGCTACGGCAAACGCCTGCGCAAAACCAAAGCGATTTCTACCAGCGTTAATATCGCTTCAATGGGTTATGCAGTTCCTGGCACAGTAATCGCTGTTGGTGTGATGGTGCCTTTCGCTTGGTTCGACAACACGCTCGATGCATGGATGCGTGAGACCTTTGATATTTCCACAGGGCTACTATTGTCAGGTACTTTATTTGCCTTGCTGTTTGCTTACACCGTGCGTTTCTTAGCTGTCTCTATTCAAGCCATTGACGCGGGCTTAGGTAAAATAAAGCCGACGATGGATGACGCTGGTCGATCTCTTGGTTTATCACCGTTTGGTGTGCTCAAACAAATCCATCTACCTATCATGAAAGGTACGGTTTTGACCGCATTACTGTTAGTGTTTGTAGATGTACTTAAAGAGCTTCCTGCAACCTTGATCATGCGACCTTTCAATTTCAATACCTTGGCAGTGCGTGCACATGAAATGGCCGCAGACGAGCGACTTGCCGATGCAGGCGCTCCCGCATTGATGATTGTACTCGTTGGTATTCTTCCCGTTATTTTACTCAGTAAAGTTATTAGCCATTCACGCGCAGGACAACACGAATGAGCACTCTAATCAGTCAAAAGACAAACATCTTAGAAGTCGATCAAATTTCTGTTGCTTACGGTGAAAATCAAGTTGTAAACAAAGTCAGTTTTGCCCTCGAAAAAGGTGAGATAGGTTGCTTATTAGGCCCTAGTGGTTGTGGTAAAACCACTTTGTTGCGTGCGATCGCAGGCTTTGAGTCCGTTAGCAATGGCTCTATCAATTTGTGTGAAGCAATAGTCAGTGATGTAAAATTCACGATGCCACCAGAAAAACGAAATATAGGCATGGTGTTTCAAGACTTCGCTTTATTCCCGCATTTAAACATTGCTGACAATATTGCTTTCGGTATTCGTCATCTCAATAAAAAAGACAAAAAAGAACGAATTAATCAATTGCTTACACTTATTAACCTTGAAGGTTATGGCAAGCGTTATCCGCATGAATTATCTGGCGGACAACAGCAACGTATTGCACTTGCGCGAGGCTTAGCGCCTAAACCTGATTTGATTTTGATGGACGAACCTTTCTCCAGTATGGATACCGACTTACGTGAAGAGCTTGCGCGTGAAGTCCGTATCATTCTCAAACATGAAAACATTACAGCAATTTTAGTCACGCATGATCAAAACGAAGCATTCGCCATGGCGGATAATATAGGGGTGATTAATGAAGGCGAATTATTGCAGTGGGATGAGGGCTATGAACTTTATCATGAGCCAAAATCACTAGTCGTCGCTGACTTCATCGGGCAAGGTGTTTTTATTGATGGCGAAATGCTGGAAGATAATCAAATCAAAACCTCTCTTGCAGTCTTCGAAGGTCACCACATACCAAAAGAAGTAAACGTTGGCTCAAAAGTAAAAGTACTAGTGCGCCCTGACGATATAATTCACGATGATTGTAGTCCAAGAAAAGCCAAAATACTTTCTCGCGTATTTCGTGGTGCAAATAATATGTATACCCTAGAAATGGAAGACGGAACACAACTGCTTTCGTTAGTGCATTCGCATCACAACCACGAAGTAGGTGAAGAGTTAGGCATCGTTATGGAGTTTGAACACATGGTGGTGTTTGCTGATTCTTGAATAGCGTTGACGACATTTAAATAGAAAAAAGATTGAGGATGTCATAAAAGACACCCCCCACCTTTTTGGCGATTTTTCTTACTTCTCTTTCATTGTTATTAATTAAGCACGCAACATCACAAAAAGCTGATCTTTTAAATGTAAGCGCCTCTTTTTCAATTCTTCAACAACATCATCAGATGGTGTTTCAATTTCCTGCTCAACGCGATGAAGTTCATGAACTATTTCATCATAGTCTTTAAATAGTCGCTTAAAGTGACCATCTGACATTTTTAATTCATGAATTCTTTCATTAAACTCTGGGAATTCGTGGTGTAGATCGTGGTTTTCTCCGAACATATTTTTTCTCCTATAAATCAAAATACATCATAAATATTTCTTGCTTGACGGGATTTGATTTAGATCAAGGCATCGCTATTTTATTTTTAATTATTTATAGTTCAGAAACTAACCCGCTTACTCAAAGGAAATACAATGAGCAAAAAAATACTATTCCTATCAGGCTCTACCAGAGCAGGCTCTTTCAATAGTGCACTAGCCAAAGCCGCCTGTGAATTTGCGAAAACACAAAATGTTGATGCTGAGTATATTGATCTCACCAATTACGAACTGCCTCTGTTTAATCAAGACGAAGAGGATGAAAGGGGTATGCCCGGAAACGCCAAACGCTTGAAAATAAAATTTGTTGAAGCAGATGGTTATTTTATTGCGACGCCAGAATACAACGGCTCATTTACGCCTTTGTTAAAAAACACCTTAGATTGGTTATCACGTGCGCATCAAGAAAATGAACCACCATTATCTGCCTATACGAATAAAGCTGCAGCAATTGGTGGTGCGTCACCCGGCGGTTTTGGTGCAATGCGAGCCTTAGTACCATTACGTTTATTATTATCGAATGTAGGCGTGAATATGGTCGGCCATCAAATCGCCATTGCCGCAGCACATGAAGCATTTGATGAAAGAGGTAAACTTAAATCAGAGCGCTATCAAGGGATGTTGGAAGGGATTGTTACTACTTTGATTCGGATTAGTTAGAATTGAAAAGTGGCAAAAAGGTGGGGTGTGTCTTTTTAAGCTGTGTAGATCGAGTGACGTTCCTTACCCGATCTACATGCTCGTTATAAACTTATAAGTTAGCTTTAAATTTACTTCTAATCTGCTCAATTCGTTTTCGATTAGCACCAAAGTCCGAGTACCCGATGCGTGAGGCCGATCTGATGTGTATGATCACTTTTTCGGTTTCTGTCGATGGAAAATAAAACTCAACATCATCTACAAACCTGAATATTAAAGACGTAAATTTGAATCGAATATAGTTATCTTCAACTACAGCCATTTTAGCCCGTTTCAGATTATTTAGTATTTGTAAAAGGCGTTCTTGTGCCTTTTTGCTTGTTCCATTGAAAAGTATAGGTTGAATAGAATGCTCGTTATCCGTTGCTTTACTGTTCACACAGTTTGGTGAGTCAGGGCATGGCATTAATTGGTCGTTACTTATTCCCAGCTTAGGCATAGTTTCAGAACATCCTGTTAAAAAAATAAAGCTCAGTAGAACAATTGAAATGTGTTTATTTATTACTCTCTCCTTTTAGATTGTCATGCCATCAAAAGCAGACAAAACTTGTTGTCTATACTTGTGAGTAATAATTAAAAACTCGCGATTAACATCGTATCAGAATAGAACAGAGTCGTGTATTTATAAGGATGCATGTAAGTGCTCCGTTATAAAATTTTAAATGCTAGAATTATCATAATATCGAATGCTAGGTGCTTGAGATAGCATTGAACCGAGAGCTTCCAATGCTCCTGTATCCGCTCGCCACTGAAGATATTTTTCTTGGTGTTCGCGAGATACCCAAGTCTCTAAAAGAATAATATTTAAGGTAAATACGGGTGATAGTTTAATTGGAAGTTCAGGATGATGGTTCCAATCAGGAAGCGGTTCGTTGTCATTTTCTGTTCTTGAATTAGATGACATAACTATCTCGCAGAAATAAAGTCTCACAATCATCTAAAGTGTAGGATAGGAACGAGTGTCCTACCCTACATTTTAATCATTGAGTTTAAGCAAAGTAATTCTGGTAACCAAACAATGCAACCGAACCACCTGTGTGTAAGAAGATGATGCGCTGGCCTTTTTTGAATTCACCCTTGCGGATTAAGTCAATCATGCCTGCCATGCCTTTTGCCGAATAGACTGGATCGAATAAAAGACCTTCTAATTCAGCTAGCATTTTAATTGCTTCGATGCCGCCTTCTGATGGAACTCCGTAGCCTTCACCAACATAGCTACAGTTTGCTACTACGTCTTCTTTCTTTAACGTCGGACCTTCTGGGAAGAGTGCCATTGTTTTTTCAGCTAAAGCAAATACTGCTGCTTCTTGCTTCTCTTTAGGCGCTCTAACACCAATGCCTAATACAGGAATGGGTGAGCTAACTAGCTTCATGCCTGCAACTAAACCAGCTTGTGTGCCTTGGCTTCCTGTTGCATGAATTAAGTGATCAAACTTAAGACCTGTCTCGTTGATCTGCTCCATTAATTCAATTGCACAGTTTACGTAACCTAATGCGCCAACTGGGTTTGATCCGCCACCAGGAATAACGTAAGTTTTAATGCCTTGAGCTTCAAACTTAGCTGCTGAATCGAGTAATTCTTGGTGCATGTCTAGATCAGCTGGGCGGCGTTCGTAAGTTGCGCCATGTAATACGTCTAGTAAAACATTACCGTTATCTAGATAAAGTGATTCTTCACTTCCGGTTCTGTTTTCAAGTAATAAATGACACTTAAAGCCTAATTTAGCTGCTGCTGCTGCTGTTTGGCGAGCGTGGTTTGATTGCGTAGCACCTTGCGTCAAAACCATCTCTGCGCCTTGCTCAATCGCTTCAGCCATTAAGAACTCAAGCTTACGTGTTTTGTTACCACCGGTTGATAGACCAGTACAGTCATCGCGTTTGATCCAAATTTCAGGTCCGCCTAATGCTTCAGTCAAACGTGGCATTAGCTCTAAAGGCGTTGGGAAGTGTCCGAGTTTAACTCGTGGGAATGATGTTAAGTCCATGATATTTCTCTGATTGTGTTAATTTAATGGTGAATATGTCTTACTAAAAACGTTGTTGAAATGGAGGGTTAAATCAACAAGATTCTGATGAATTTTTATCTTCTGTTAAATTTTAACATGCGCTGTCTGTAGACTTCTAATGCGTATATGGTTAATTAGTATAACCAAATAACATGACTCAAAGCGAATAACTCGTTTATTATTCTGATAAAGTTTTACAGTGCTGTAAAAAGAAAAGTTAGAAATAAGGTATGTAAATGCAACAAGCTAAACACGAAACAATGAGTAATATGGGTCAAGAAAAAGTAGTGGGTGTTCTCGGTGGAATGGGCCCAGAAGCCACTGTTGATTTCATGTCTAAAGTGATCGCCAGAACTAATGCAATTAACGCCTCACATGACACAGCTTGCGCTGATCAAGATCACATCAGAATGCTCATTGACCATAACCCGAGAATACCTAATCGTCATGAAGCAATAAAAGGCAGTGGCGAAGATGTCGGTGCCTTTTTAGCAGATATGGCGACACGCTTAGAAAGTGCAGGTGCAGATTTTTTGGTGATGGTTTGTAATACCGCCCACGCCTTTCAAACAGATATTCAGCAAGCAGCAAAGATTCCATTTGTGAGTATTATCGATGAAGTGATTGCAGAGTTAAAAAATACTCAGCCACAGAATACTAAAGTGGGTGTTATGGCTGCTCAAGGTTGTTTAGACGCTGAGTTATATCAAAAAGCTTTAACTGAAGCTGGTTTTCAGTTGATAGTTTGGAGTGGTGAAGAATTGGCCGAATTTATGGATACCGTGTATCAAATTAAAAGCGGCAACACTGACGAGAAAATTAAACAAGCGATGCTAAGCTTAGCAAATATTCTAATCGACAAAGGAGCAGAGGTAGTTCTTGCAGGTTGTACTGAAATTCCAATAGTGTTGCATCAGGATTCGCTTTCAGTGCCCATGTTGTCATCGACGGATATATTAGTTGATCGCGTTATAGACTATTCTTTAGGCAATATTAGCCTTTAAAATAGTTATAAATATACTCTCCAACTTTTAGTATTTTTCATTCAAAAAACAAATAATTTAGAGACAGAAAATGAAACATTTTAAAAAATCGTTTACTCAACAAGAAGCAATCCCTGAAAATGCAATCGAAGATGCGGTCGAGGTATTACGCACAGGGCGCTTACATCGCTATAACGCACTCGAAAACGAACAAACCCCTACAGAATTGCTCGAATTAGAGTTCGCTGAATATTTGGGCGTTCCTTATTGCTTGGCCGTGACTTCAGGCGGCTATGCAATGCATATCGCAATGCGTGCAGCTGGTGTAGTTGCGGGTGATAAAATATTGTGTAATGCATTTACTTTAGCGCCAGTGCCAGGTGCGATTCACAACACCGGTGCAGTGCCTGTATTGGTCGATGCAGATGATGATTATTGTATTGATCTAAATGATTTAGACGCGAAAGCAAAAGCCAGTGGCGCAAAATATTTCATGCTGTCTCACATGCGCGGTCACATCGCTGATATGGATCGTGTAATGGAAATTTGTGAAAAATACGACCTATTCTTGATCGAAGATTGTGCGCATACCATGGGCGCAAAATGGAATGGCATAAACAGTGGCACTTTTGGTAATGTCGCTTGTTTTAGTAATCAAACCTATAAACATATTAATTCTGGCGAAGGCGGATTTTTAACCACAACTGATCCAGAAATCATGGCGAAAGCGATTATGTATTCTGGTTCATACATGTTGTTCGAGCGTCATTTGGCTGCGCCACCAAAAGAAGTGTTCGAGCAAATTAGATTCGAAACACCAAATTTTAGTGGCCGCATGGATAATCTACGTGCCGCGATTTTACGCCCTCAATTAAAAGATATAAAACGTCAGTGTGATCGTTGGAATGACCGTTATGCTGTTCTAGAAGCTGGCTTTAAAAAGAGTGCCGCGATTAATATTCCTGAAAGACCAGCAAAAGAAGAGTTTGTTGCTAGCTCTATTCAGTTTTCGGTTCCAAATTTTAACCGCGAACAAATCGCCCAACTTCAACATAAATGCGCAGAACGTGGCGTAATGCTGAAATGGTTTGGTGGTGCAGAACCGACTGGTTATACCAGCCGTTATGATAGTTGGAAATATATCGACGATATGCCGAAACTCACTAAAACCGAAGAGATCTTAGAAACCTTAATGGATATGCGTATACCGCTAACGTTTGATTTGGATGATTGTCAGCTGATTACTGAGATTGTGGTCGAAGAAGCGGATGCAATTGCTGCTACAGCATAAAATCTTGGAAACAGATAAAAAGTGTGTGGGGTGTGTTTTATTAGAACTGGAATAAGTTCAAGCACCCCATTGAGCAACTAATTTTTCAACATGTTTCGCATAATCAGCTTCTTTAAATTCCTTAAAACTATCCCAAGAGCAAAAGCTTTGACTATCGATTACTCGATGTGGAAAAAGAATACCGTCTAAATGGTCATATTCGTGTTGCCATGTGCAGGCAGAGTATCCACGTATTTCTTCTGTTTTCTTAATACCCTTTTCATCATAATACGAAACCGCGATTTCTAGATTGCGTTCTACATTGGCGCGTATATTTGGTACGGATAAGCAGCCTTCATTCGAGGTGAATTTATCGTCGCTTAAAAACGTAATTTCAGGATTGATCACTACCGTTAAAGGCATTTTGGGTTTGTAGGGATAACGCGGATTATCCGTAATTTCCATTACAAATAAGCGATAAGGAATTCCAATTTGATTGGCCGAGATGCCCGCCCCATTGGTATCTCGCATGGTATCGACCATGTCGGTTATCCATCCTTGTACTTTGCTGTTGGTAATAGCGTTAACATCAACTTCTGCTGCGCGGGAAGCTAGAACTGGATGACCTATTTGTAGTATTTCTTTAACTGCCATTTAGTCGAATCCTAGTGAGCCCAATCTATATATTCGAAGAACATTATTCAGTGAACTGAATAATGTTCAAATATAGAGCTCTATCAAAAAGTCGGCGCTTACTGCTAAGAAGCTGATACTTTGTTCTTCACAGCAACCTTTTTCTTCGCCGCAGCTTTTCTCTTCACAGGTGCTTTTTTCTTAGTAGGTAAAATGGGACTCCAACTCGTCGCATCAGACATGCCCCAATCCATACGCCATTTTTCAGGCACTGTGTTTGCTTTTAACAAACAACCTTCATCTAAAGTTGGATAAATTTCTGCGTAAGTTCTGATTTCATTTTCACTAACGCGACGATTTATATGCCGCGGTAGTACCTGACTAGTATGACTCAAACCTGAAACAGCGAGGAGATCTACCAGATAATGAATCATTCTACTGTGATAAGTCCCTACTCGTTCTCCTTTGATATCAATATCTAAGTTCTCATAGCGCGCAGGATCTTGCGTAGCAATACCCGTTGGGCATTTATCGGTATTACAATGGCGCGATTGAATACAGCCGAGAGCAAACATCATACCGCGAGCAGAGTTTATGGTATCTGCACCTAATGCTAGAACTCGCATCATGTGGAAAGCTGAAATAACTTTACCTGCAACAATAATGCGTATGTCATCGCGCACACCAAAACCGATGAGGGAATTGTGAACAAAGTTTAAGCCATCGCGCATGGGAGTTCCTACGGAATTCATTAGCTCGATTGGTGCTGCGCCTGTGCCGCCTTCTGAACCATCAACGGTTATAAAGTCAGGAGTAATTCCCGTTTTTTTCATGGCCTTACAAATTGCTAAAAACTCTGTTTTATGACCGATACACAGTTTAAATCCAATCGGTTTACCGCCACTCAATTCACGTAGTTTTGTTACGAATTCTAGTAAGCCTTGAGGTGATGAGAAAGCAGTATGCGCGGGCGGTGATATCACCGCTTTGCCTACAGGAACTCCACGTATTTCAGCTATTTCTTCAGTAACTTTTGGTCCAGGTAAAATTCCACCATGGCCTGGTTTAGCTCCCTGTGAAAGTTTTATCTCGATCATTTTTATAGATTTTTGAGCTGCAGTCACTTTGAATTTTTCTGCGCTAAATCCACCATCTTCGGCACGGCAACCAAAATATCCTGTACCCACCTGCCAGATTAAATCGCCACCATGTTTTAGGTGATAAGGACTGACTCCACCTTCGCCTGTATTATGGGCAAAATTATCTTTTTTAGCACCCATATTCAAAGCTTCGATAGCGTTCTTACTCAATGCGCCATAGCTCATAGCAGATATGTTCAGTGGCGATGCAGCATAAGGTTGCTTGCAGTTTTTCTCGCCAAAAATTATGCGAGGGTCTAAATCGTGTATAGGTTCTGGATCAAGCGAATGATTCAACCATTCAGCACCTACGCGATTAGCATCAAATACCGAACCAAATGCGCGGGTATCACGGGCACCTTTAGAGCGTTGATATACCAGTGTTCGGTATTCACGACTTATCGGCATTCCATCGGTGTCAGATTCGATAAAATATTGTTGTATTTCAGGTCTAAACGATTCTAGAAAATATCGGAAATGGCAAACCAGCGGGTATAGTCGACGAAGAGTCTTTGTCTTTTGTGTCATATCCCTGACGCCAACAGCAATTAATGGCAAGACTACGATAAATGCAAGTAGTGCAGAACGCCAAAAAGTCGACAATATTAAAATGAGAATAGTAACTGCTATAGATATAACTACGAAATTGATACGTGCGGTCATATGTGGGTCCTTTCAGAGTTGTTTTTGCTATGAAGGTTTATATTTATATAAGATATTTTTTAAAAAGATATCTTTAGATATAAATATAGATCAATAGGGAATTTAAAACAGAAAAAATAAACA
>JBALXO010000102.1:10984-12559 GCA_036960615.1 Cocleimonas sp.
TCGCCCATCATTTCGTTCCATTGTGATACCCAGCCGACAGTGCGACCTAGTGCAAACAATACGGTGAACATGTTCAAAGGAATGCCCATACCTAAGAAGATAATGCCTGAGTAGAAATCGACGTTAGGGTAAAGATTGCGAGATTTGAAGTATTCGTCTTCAAGCGCAATCTTTTCAAGCTCCATTGCAGTATCAAGCAATGCTTGATGTTTTGGATCACTCACTGGATTGTTCTCAAGCATTTCGTGGCAAATCTCACGAATGATTTTTGCGCGTGGATCATAGTTTTTGTAAACACGATGACCGAAGCCCATTAATCTAAAGCGATCGTTTTTATCTTTAGCGCGATCAACGAAGTCAGATAGTGACTTATCTGACTCATTAATTTCAGTCAGCATTTGAATCACTGCTTCATTGGCGCCACCGTGAGCTGGCCCCCAAAGCGATGCGATACCTGCAGATAATACAGCGAATGGGTTCGCTTGTGAGCTACCCGCCAAACGTACCGTTGAAGTTGAAGCATTTTGTTCATGATCAGCATGTAGAATTAAAACGACGTCTAATGCTTTTGCCATGGTTGGATCAACTTTGTACTCAGCTGAAGGCATTGAGAACATCATGTGTAAGAAGTTTTCGGCGTAGCCTAAGTCATTTCTTGGCTGCACAAATGGCATACCCATAGCGTAGCGGTAGCTCCATGCCGCCATAGTAGGCATTTTTGCGATTAGACGATGTGCGGCATCCATACGATCATTCTCATCATGAACATCTTCATCGTCATGATAGAACGCAGATAATGCACCAACCACACCGACCATGGTCGCCATTGGGTGAGCATCACGACGGAAACCACTGTAGAAGGTTTTAAGCTGCTCATGCAACATGCTGTGACAATTAATGGAGCTTTCAAAGCTTGCTAATTCTTCTTTTGATGGTAATTCACCGTTGAGTAATAAGTAGCAGGTTTCTAAGAAGCTGCTTTCTTCAGCTAATTGCTCGATAGGATAACCACGATATTCAAGAATACCCTTGTCGCCATCTAAATAGGTGATGTTACTCCAGCAACTTGCCGTCGCCATAAAACCCGGATCGTAAGTGAAATATCCCAATTCTTTGTAAAGACTGCTGATATCAATAGTCATAGGGCCGCTGGTAGGTTTTAGAAGATCAAGCTCGATCTCTTTACCAGTGCGATTATCAATAAGCGTGACGCTGTCTTTCTTAGACATTTAGTTTCTCCATGTTCTCTCTGTAGAAGAACAATTATAGTTATTACTTAGGATTAATTACGCTGCAGAGGGGGTAATGGATCTGCAGTTAGAATTAAAAATGCTCGTTTTCTTTCACGTATCGTTAAGAATAGGAAAGTATTCAGTATTATAAAAATGAATAGCTTTAATCGTAAGCATTAAAGATGGCCGTATTATCTATTCTTAGTTTACAGCTTTATTGTGCAAAAAGCTTTTGGATCGCTTTTCTAAATTATTTTATCTATTGTTTAGATAATTTGAGAACTACTTATTGCTTTGAATATCAGGTTATGTGATTTCCTTAAGTTTCAATGGCGCGCCCGGA
>JBALXO010000103.1:0-3514 GCA_036960615.1 Cocleimonas sp.
TCAACATCACCCACTTTAAATTCTGGATCGTTGACTGAGTGTTGTAAGCGTATTGTAATTTCGGGATTCAAACTTAGAAATTGACCGAGCCTCTTTGATAACCAGCGCGTAGCAAAAAAAGTACTGACTGATATGGTGAGTATTTGTTTATCTTTATTATTATTCGGTGCAATTATCTGAATTTCATCTTTAAGTGTTTGTAATAGCTGTTGAGTCGTTTTATACAAACGTTGACCCTCAGCACTGAGTTCAACTTGGCGCACTTTTCGATGAAACAATTTAATCCCTAAACTTTGTTCCAATTGCTTTACTTGATAACTAATCGCACCTTGGGTTAGTGACAATTCATTCGCTGCTTCGGTAAAACTAAGGTTTCTAGCAGCAGCTTCAAATGCAAGCAATGATTTTAACGGTGGAAGATTTTGAAACATAATGAGTAAATAGCATTAAATTATTTAATTTATAGCCTAAATTATTTGGTTTGTCAGCTTCTGACTATTTTCAATATACTCAACCAAGTTAAGAACTAAGATAAGTTAGCAAAGAGTAAAAGCAATCATGAGCATTGAACAAGCACGCAAGATGTGGAACTACCTTCCTGAGTTACCCATTCAGGTTTCACCCTATTTCCGTAAACCTTTTAATGTCCTGAATATCATCAAGTGGATGTTTGCTAGTTGGTTTCCAGTTTCTGATCGTCTTGTGGTTTTACTGCTTGCATCATTATCTCTGATTTTCTTTACGCCTGACATCGCAACCACTAAAGATCTTTCCTTCGGTTGGATTTCACAAATCTATATTCGAAATGTGATCTTGTTAACCTTGGTTGCTGGTGGTTTGTATTTGTACTTTTATGTTTGGCGCAAGCAAGGTGATGAATTACGTTTTGATGAAAAACCAGCGGTTAAAAGTCACAGTCCGTTTACCTTTAATTCCCAATTATGGGATAACATTTTTTGGTCGATTGCCAGTGGCGTGACCATTTGGACCGCATTTGAAGTACTGTTGATGTGGTCGATGGCGAATGGTTACGTGGCGGTGCTTGACGCGAAAACTGATTGGCCCTGGATGGTTTTGATTATCTTTCTTATCCCAATTTGGGAATCTCTTTATTTCTTTGCGATTCATAAATTAATTCATTGGCCTCCGTTATATAAAACGGTGCATCATTTGCATCATCGAAATACGAATGTTATCCCATGGTCTGGTTTTTCAATGCACCCTGTTGAGCATTTACTGTTTATGGGTTCGGTGTTAATTCATTTCATTGTGCCAATAAGCCCATTAATATTGCTATTTCATTTACAGTATTATGCTTTGACCGCAGCATCTACTCACACCGGATATCGTGGGATTAAATTAGGTAAACGTTTTGTATTTCCTATAGGAACCTTTCATCATCAATTGCATCACCGATTTTATGAGTGCAATTACGGAAGTTTAGAAATACCAATGGATAAATGGACTGGACATTTCCATGATGGAACAGATGAATCGCAACAAGCGTTTTCACAAAGACAACGTCAAAAAGCAAAAGCATTAAAGGAGAAGGCGCGTGCCAAAACTAACGGTTAAAGAATTATTAGATTTAAAAGGTATTCGCCAAGTTGCATTTGTTCAAGTAGCCAAAGAAGAAGAGGCCATTGCAGCATCGGAAGCAGGCATGGATATGATTGGAACGGGATTTAGACCTGAAACACAAAAATTTCCTAGTCTAGTCCCTAATACACATTTTCAGTTTGGTCTAAAATGGGGTAAGCATGCTAGTGCCGAAGAAGCGTTACGCGAAAGCATGCAAGCAATGGAAGCTGGAGCACATTCCATTTACTGTGGTATGAGCCCTCAAATAGTTGAGGTTTTAGCACGTGAAGGCATACCTGTCATTGCTCACGTAGGATTAGTGCCACCCAAAGCTACCTGGGTTGGCGGTATGCGAGCAGTAGGTAGAAATGCAGAACAAGCCAAAAAGGTTTACCGTGACAGTAAAGATTTTGAATCTGCTGGCGCATTTGCGCTAGAATTAGAAGTGGTTCCATCTGATGTAGCAGCTGAAATTACTCGCAATGTATCATTGATGACTATCTCTTTAGGGTCTGGAAAAAAGTGCGATGCGACGTATTTATTCTCTGCTGATTTGCTAGGTGAAAACTCAGGACATATTCCACGACACGCGAAAGTTTATCGAGACTTTGCCGCTGAACGCGAGCGACTTCAAAAAGAACGCATAACAGCTTATTCAGAATATATTGCTGATGTTAAAAATGGGTCATATCCAGATGTAGAACATAGTGTTTCAATTGATTCGGATGAGTTTAAACGTTTTAAAGAGACAATTGATAAATAGGAAGTGTCGAAAAGTTGAGGGGTTATTTTCAAGTCTTTTCACAAGTTCGCTTATTACATTCTGCACAAAATTTGCTTATCAATTTGATACTCTTGCATTACTCTAGAGATCAACTGAAATGAAAAATAGACAAGTCCCTTATTTGAGAATTCTACTGCTACTAAGCTTACTTATTGGTTTATTTGCTATAGGGCGATATTCATCGTTTTACAATGATGGGTTAAGAGATCAGAGTTCAAGTTTAAACCCAACTAATGATCCTAATCAGCTTAAAAGTCAGAACGCACAACATTCTTTACAAGCTATTGTTGATGTTTTAGAACCGCCAGTTGTTGAGAAGAATTTATCTTTTCAGGATCACTTAGCGATCCAAGCAGAATTACGTCTTCAATCGGATGTTAGATATGACGGTAGTTATCACAAAATAGGATATCCCTTGGGTGATGTTCCAGCACACATTGGTGTTTGTACTGATGTTGTGATTCGATCGTTTCGAGGTTTGGGTATTGATCTGCAACAACGTGTTCATGAAGATATGAAGGGTAGTTTTAGAAGCTATCCTACTAAATGGAAGTTATCAAAACCTGATACTAATATCGATCATCGGCGCGTTCCTAATTTAATGACTTACTTCAAGCGTGCTGGCGCATCGTTAAAGATTACGGATAATCCATTAGACTATTTTGCAGGTAGTGTTGTAGCTTGGGATCTGGGAAAAGGACTTGTGCATATCGGAATCGTATCTAATTACGTATCTGAGTCTTCGAGTAATCCCTTGATTGTTCACAACATAGGCGCTGGTCCGCAAATGAATGATATGTTGTTTGATTATAAGATTATTGGCCATTATAAATACGGCGAATAAGAAAGTGCTATAAAGTAGGGGGGTGTCCTTTAAATACCCTAAGTAATAACCGATACCTTACTCTCATAAGTAATTCAATCGAGCCACATTAATAGATGACTAAAGAAAATAAAACACTCACTTTTATCATTGTACTGACCACATTATTCATCGGGTCTACATTGAGCGTCATTGTCTATTTTGTTTTAGGTCAAAGTGCTGCTTACTTTTTTGTAACAGTCTTTGCTATACCTATAGGTGTTGTCTGCTCATTGTTAGTTTTGATGCTCTATAAAGCTATGCAATCGAATAAAAGATAAAAAGTG
>JBALXO010000103.1:3614-5448 GCA_036960615.1 Cocleimonas sp.
GGGGGTGTCTTTTAATTAGTGTTATCTCTAACAAAATAAGCAACTACGGCTGAGAGCAATCCTGCAATCGCCGCTATTAATAACGCTAGGGTATAATTACCAGAGTTGTCGTAAAGGATTCCGGCAAACCAAGGGCCGAAAAATCCTGCTGCACCCCAAGCGGTAAAGACGAGGCCATATATTTTGATCGAGTTGAGTGAGCCAAATAATACCGCTATTACGGCGGGGTAGGCGGCGATGATTGCGCCATAGGTAAACCCCACTGCTGCCAGTCCGATAAGGATGCTTTGCCCGCTCAAAAATTGTGAAAGTGCGAATAAGCTTATTGCAGATAATAAGGGTAATGCGATTAAGCTTGTTTTTACACTGAACTTATCTACCATCCAACCTCCGAGCAAACTACCGCAAATATTAAATACAGCGATTATGATCGGTGCAATGACAATTAATTGATTACTGACTCCACCCGTTTTTGCAATCGCGGTGGCATGGCCTAATGTCATTAAGCCTGCGGTTACTGCGAGTCCGTAAGAGAGCCAAAGCATCCTGACTAAGTTTGGATTGTTGTTTTTATTTGAAGCGAGATTATCTTTATCTACTGCTGCTAATTGTAAACGCGAGCCACTTAAGTGAAAGGCAAACGCTGCTATTGGCATGATCAAAATGATAACAGTAACGAAGGCTAACAATGCGCCCGTTAAACCAAACTGTTGGATAGCGTAGCTTAACGGCCAAGGCATAAGGACAGGGCCTAGGGCATAGCTTGCGGTTATCAAACCAATGGCGAGGCCTTGGCGTTGCTTATTAGATTGCGCACACATGTGTAAGGTGTAGCCATAACCAAGGCCGTTGGCAAAACCAAATATCACCCCAAAGCCGAGATAGGCTAACAGTAAATGATTACTAAAAGCGGTAATGCATAAACCGAAAACTGCGAGTAAACAAGTAGCCACGACAAACAAAGCAGGGCTCATTAAGCCATAGAGTTTATGGCCAAAAAAGACAGATATGGTTAGGGTCACCAGAGATAGAGAATAGATCAAACTGACCGCAGATCTTGATGCTTTAAATTGCGCTTCCATGGGTTCTAAAAAAATTGAGAAGACGTGTATAGAACCAAATACCATCATTAATAGCATACTGGCAAAGAGTACTTGTTTACCTGATTGAGGTGAAATTGATGACATAAAATGGTTCTGTGATAACACGTTTTAGTATTAAGTATAGAAGCACACCCCTTACCTTTTGCGGTTTTTGATTATATTAAGTTAAAACAGGCAAAAAGGTGAGGGGTGTCATTTTCATTCATTTAACATCTTCATTATATTTGAACGCATATTCTTAGGCAGTAACAGTCGAATGCGTTTATCTGCTTTCTCAAACACATCGCTGTATTCAATATCACTTTCGTAAACGTTGAGATAATCCATGTGAATTAGTGTATCGATAAAGTTAGCGATGAGGTTTTTGTCTGAATAATCTGGGGAGTCTAGTTCGTGAATCATTGCGACGCGTTGTGCCATAAGAATACACTTTTTTTGTAGATCGTCTTTGGCGACGCGTTTATTTTCTTCTTGTTGGCTACTTCGCGAGAGTAGCGCTATTGTTAAGTAATACACTTCAAGAATAGGCGATATGATCTTCGCCAATAAAGTCAGATTAGTAAAGGCTTTACTGCTTGTCGATTGACGAGCATAACAGTCATTACCTTCGTCCCAGATTAGCATGCCAGACTCTTGCAAAAAGTTAAGTGCATTGTCTATCGCGTCGTTGAGCTCGGTTTTTTTATCCCAAATTAAGAATAATTCCTTTTGTACAAAAGGATAAGCAAGAC
>JBALXO010000103.1:5548-12517 GCA_036960615.1 Cocleimonas sp.
GTTGGGAATAGTTTTGCGCTAATATCAGATCGCGATAAAGTTCTACCATCTCAGTAAGATGACTTTCATCCATGCTCTGATTTGGGCTCGCTAACAATACCGTTGCAACCAAATTTATGGCATTAACCGACGCGGCTTTATTGATATTGGTCATTATATCTTGTGAGAGTGTCCCCACAATGTCACGTACCCAAGGTGGGCGGATTTCGTCATCGTAAACGTCACTTTCCCATTCTGGAGAGTGAGTATCTAATAACTGATTTAGGTAAATTGGCTCACCAAAGTTAGTTTGTACTTTGCCATACTCACCACGAATTTTGAGAATGGATCTAACAGAGTTGATAAATGTTTCACTTTTTTTATCTTCACCTGACATTTCAGCTTGATAGGCTTTGCTTTCAAGTAACTTCTCGTAACCGATATAAACAGGAATAAATGCTACAGGTCGCTTTCGATACTTTAGAAAGCCACGCACGGTCATTGCTAACATGCCTGGCTTGGCTTGTAATAGACGCCCTGTGCGGCTTCGTCCGCCTTCTATAAAATATTCTATTGCTATACCTTTGGAAATTAGTTCGGCTACATATTCGAACATCACTGTCGAATAAAGCTCATTACCTTTAAAACTTCTACGGATAAAAAACGCTCCACCGCCGCGTAAAATAGTGCCAATAACTGGCATATTCAGATTTTTACCTGCTGCAATATAAGGAATCGCCAAACCTTCAAAGTGAATCACGTAAGACAATAATAAATAATCAATATGACTGCGGTGGCAGGGCACGTAGACAAGCTCGTGGGTGCGGGCAATCGTTTTGAGCTCATCGTTATTGTGTATTTCAATGCCTGAGTAAAAACGATTCCAGAAAGACGCCAGCGCGCGTGTCATTATTTGAATGGTTACATTGGAGCAATTGGCTACAATCTCATTGAGATAACGACTGGCCTGCATGCCCGCTTTGATATTAGTGATGCCATCTTCTTTGCTACGGCGACTGATAGCGGTTTGTACAGCGGGTTTCATTATTAGGTCACGAACTAGCGTGCGGCGATGTGAAACATCCGGCCCTAATGTTGCTGTACGTATATTTTTTAAACGTGAAGAGAGTATTTTTTGCACTGAGTCGATGATTTCATCGTCTCTTTGTTCGGCCACATCGCCACTTCGAAAGACGATAAGATCGGAATACTGAACCAGATTACTGTGCCCATGGAAAATAGTTCTGAAAAATGTGCGAGTGCGTCCTGCCAAGGCCCAAGAATCGGAAAATAAGACCTGTGCCCAATGTTTTTGTGTCGCAACGGGACGACCCCAAAATATCTGAACGGGTAACAATTGAACTTCTTGGTCAGGGAAATCACGCATTTTTTCAATAATGCCGCGCATCATTCTTGAGCGCTTTGGTTGTTGCTCAAGCCACGCTTTAATTGGCTGGCGTGGTGCAATGGTATATACCGAACACCATTCACTTAGCTCTGGCAAATCGATAGGATCCATAGGGGCAGGTAGGCCTAATTTTTTACACTGCTGTTCTAGCACTAATAAATTAGTCCACGAGCGAGACTCTAATACATAAATTAATGGCAGCTCTGGATCAATACCAAGCTTGCTTATATCTGTAGGAGTGATTTCGGTTTTTACCCATGAATACAGGATTTTTCGACCGATGTAATTTAGCTTATTGCGAAGACTCATAATGTGAGTATAGGAAAGATATAGGATGATAAGGATATTTAAATGACACCGCCCTACTTATTAGTGTTTTTGGTAACGGAGCCTAAGTAATTTTATTTAAGATGAAAATTTCCAGAAAGGTAGGGGGTGTCTTTTTAGTCTATATTAAAGGCTATATTTAAAATGTAATTAAGGCATATTGATGTATGGTCGCTCCATGAAATTATTATTTATAAAGACTTTATTCTTCTTTTTTGTTGGGGCTTATCAAGTGGAGAATAAAGCGTGACGCTAAGCGCTAAGGACTTTTCTAATGACCAACATGGTTGGGCAGAGTTTCTGCCTGAGCGGATTCCGAATCCTTCTTGTAAAGGTGAGTTACGCAGTAGTTGGACAATTGTGGGAGCGGGGTTAACGGGACTTGCATGTGCCCGTCGCTTGGCTGAGTTACACCCTGATGATGAGATTATCTTATTGGATGCCCGTGCTGTGGCGCAGGCTGCATCGGGACGAAATTCTGGTTATGTGGTGGTTAATAGCCAGTTCGGTGGGCCATTTGATTCAAAGCAAGTTGAAAACTATTCACGGATAAATAGACTTAACCGAGCTGGCCTTAATTTACTGAGCGAACAGGTTCGTAAGCACAATATTAATTGCGAATGGCATGAGCAGGGTTTCTATCATGCGGTTGCAGATAATGCTTCTCTGAGAGAAGTGGGGTATTTTTCTGATTATCTAGAGAATATGGAGATTCCTCATTCGTTAATGGATCAGTCTGCATTGGCAGAAAAACTGGGTACTGAATGGTATCAGTCTGGTGTGCATGTGCACGAAGGTGCTTTGGTTCAGCCTGCTGCATTGGTTTATGGCTTGGCGGATTCTTTGCCTGAGAATGTGACCTTGTATGAGAACAGTGCTGTGCTGAATACACTAGCTGGGAATAATTCCATTCGTTCTGCCACTACTTTACAGACGACTGATGCAATTATTGTGACTGATAATGTCATCGTAACGGCTAATTTTGAGTCTGCAAAAATAGGCTTGAATAAGAGTCATATCCTCGGTAGTACTTTATCCGGTAGTTTCACTCGTAAGCTAACTCAAGAAGAACTGGATTCATTAGGTAGTCTAAAGCAATGGGGTGCATTGTCTTTGCATGCTGCTGGGGCGACAGTTCGACTGACTCAGGACGGTCGCTTATGCGTGCGTAATACTGCTGAATATCTTGCAGGACGTTTGATGACAGATCAGATGTTGGCGCAGCGCAGCCAGATTCATCGACAGGCTTTTGAAAATCGTTTTCCACAGTTGCGTAATGTACCGTTTGAGACTTCATGGTCAGGTGTTGAAGGTATTAGCCGCAATATGACAAATTTTTTCCAGAATCCAGAAAAAGGACTTTATCTAGCAGGCGGTTTTAATGGCTCTGGTGTTAGTCGAGGAACGGCATTTGGCACAGCGATGGCTGAATATGCCAGTGGTGGGCAGTCGACACTAATTAATGATTGTTTGGCTAGTCCGAAAGCACAGTGGATGCCACCTCGTCCGATACTTGATGTGGCAGCCTGGTTTTCAGTACGGCAGGTATTTAAAGGTGTTGGTCGAGATGGATAGTAGTTATGTTTAGTAGATAAGGGTTAGTATTTATGGCTAGACTGACTTAACAGTAAAGTAACAGTTATGCGTGAACGTTTATTACGACTAAATCAACTCGGAAGCTAGCTTGCCCGCTCCAAATCGGACGACATCTGTAACCGGCAACCCGGTTTCATCTTCCAGTTTTTTGATAGTACTCATCGCTTGTACTTCATCCAACTCAGATGTATTAACTGCGATACCGACTGTTTTAGCGGTGGTTAGTGATCCGCAGACAGAGGCGAGATCCTCATTGAGTTGGATGAATTCTCTCATCGGTGGAATTTTTATGCTTTTATCTGAGTGGAGTGTTGTATGGCTTGCGTGATGACACATAATTAGATGTGTTGCGCAGCTACCACGCATTAATGAGAGTGTTGCACTACTACCTGGATGTAACAATGACCCTTGGCCTTCGATAAAGACAATGTCGCTGTCTTTTGCTTCCATCACCATGGTTTCTACTGCACCACAAGCATGATCTACTTTAAAAGCATCTAGTGGGATGCCTTTACCTGTTACCACGATGCCAATTTGTCCAGTGGCGAGGAATGAAGTATTTGCACCTTTGTCGATGAGCCAGCGATAAAGTTCCAGTCCGGCTGTCATTTTCCCTATGGCCATGTCAGTTCCAACCAGCAAGACACGTTTGTTGTTTAACGTACTCGCTTGCGCGCTAGCCATTGTGGGCGTAAAGGCTGGTTTACGGGCATCCCAAATCCATTGATTAGGTTTTAATCTATCACCAAGGAGATCGTTTAAACTATCATGCAGTCCGTTAACGAGAGATAGTCCTGAATCGATGGCTTCATTGAGTGGTGTCATCCATTCATCTGGAATGCGGCCACCAGATGGTGCTGTGCCGAGTACGAGCACTTCAGCACCTAATGCTTTTGCATCGGCGAGATTGCTTACAATTGGATAATCGAATGGGAGATTGGTAACGTCGCTAACTTTTTTGCCAGCATGTTCTGTATCGATTATGCAAACAACCGGATTTTGACTGAACCGCATCACACCAAAACCCATCTTGCCGTAATCGGGGTCCAGAGTTTTGTCCATGTAAATGGCTATTTTTTGATTTTGATCAAGCATCTAATAATTTTGCTCCATGTCCTGGTATGTCGTTAGGTACAATCACGCCGTTGATAAGCTGTGCACCGACGGCAGGGTCTGGAGCTAGGTTAAGGTGCGAATCTAGATCGATGTGGTCAATTAGTCCTGTTATGGCAGCACCTGCCGAAATTGAGATAGACGATTCGCCCATGCAACCAATCATGGTTTTTAAATTGAAAGAGCGAGCAACCGCGATAATCCGTAATGCTTCAGTCAGACCTCCACATTTCATCAACTTCATATTAACCCCATCTACAGCATGTGCCCATTTGGGAATATCGGTGGAGAATCGACAGGACTCGTCAACGTATATGGGGAGTGGGCGGTTTTTGAATAGAACGGGCAACAGCTCTTCTTCACCTTCTTTGAGTGGTTGCTCGACGTAGTCGGTGTTTCGTTCGGCAAGCCACTTCATCATCATTAATGCATTATCCACATCCCAGCCCCCGTTGGCATCTACACGAATAACAACGTTGTAAGGTCTGCAGCTTTCAATAACTTGAGCGAACATGGCTTTATCGGCTTCCACACCTTCAGGTGAGCCTAACTTTATCTTTAAGGATTGCACTCCAGTGCCTTCTAAAAGAAGCGGGACGCGTTCCTGAACGACATCTGGAGGATTGATACCGATGGTGACTGATGTTGGGATTGTTGGTTTCGATAGGCCAAATAGTTGATACAGTGGTAGATTGGCTTTTTTGGCCAATAAATCCCACAAGGCAGTATCAAGGGCGGCGAGAGCGCAAGCCGGAACACCTTCTTCACGCGCCAAATCGTAGACGTCTGTGACGGGTAAGTGATGTTTGTCAGCGGTGTAAAACTGTTCGATAGCTTGTTGTCCCAACTCGGCAGTCTCTGCGCCTTCTGACTTGCCTGGACTCATTTCACCCCATCCGGTGACACCACTGTCTGTTAAGCTGACAAATAAATTATCTGAAGCGGTATGAACGCCGCGACTAATAGCGAGTGGAAATCGTTTTTGAAGTCGTATGATACGAAAACTGAGTTTCATATTAATTTCCTTAATATGCCAAAACTTTAATTCAAAATTATAGAGTGCATCAATTATAAATGGATATATTGTATATCAACTCTTTAAATACTTGGTACGCAAATGTACTGCGTTTTGAGGGAGCCAACTTAATACTTTATGTCATATATTATGATTATTGGAACCAAACAAAATAGACTGCATTACTTGTTTATTATGATCTACTGCTCTTATTGAGTATGAGCTAGTGATCAACTCCGATAGAGCCATAACGTTTTTCTGCCCACGCTGAAAAACGTAGTACTGGATAACAGTATATAAAATACATTAAAGCAATAACGAAATAGATAAACATTAAATTACCCGGCAAGCGCAAAATAGCATTTTCACCTTGTCGTGTTAATTCGGAAATACCTATTACCGATAACAATGCAGTGCTTTTAATGATGATCACATACACGCCTGACATAGGGGGTATGGATAGTTTTAGTGCTTGTGGGACAACAATATGATAAAGAGATTGGATTTTGGACATTCCTACGGAACGGGCACCTTCAGATTGTCCTTTTGGTACCGCATTAATGGCTGCAGTTACAATTTCGGTGACATAACTTGAGGTATAAAGTGATAGCGATACTATGGCAGCCGTAAAACTATCAAACTTTAAAAACTCAACATCAAATGAAGGTAACACGAAATAGATTAGATAGAGCTGTACCAAATAGGGTGTACCACGAAATATATGCAGGTATAGACCAATTATATTGGTGATTATTTTATTGTTTAAGGTACGTAAAATACCTAAGAAAAAGCCTAGTAGTGATCCAATGATTATCGCAAACATTGAAACCTTGAATGTCATCCACAGACCTGTCATCAGCAACGGTAAAAGATCAATGAATAGTTGGTACTTTTCGATTATAGAATCCATTAAATAACCTCCAGCTTAAGGTTGTTATTTATTGTGTGGTCTAGGGTGTAGTTCAACTTAAGATTTAATGTGCAGTTTGCCATGCTCCACCTCCTAGTTGTTTCTGAACGATGTTTGAAAAAATCAACATCATCATATAAATGAGTAGATAACAGACGGCTGTGGTGACATAACTTTCAGTGGCGATAACGGTCTCAGAATACATACGCAGACCCGCTCCCATAAGTTCAAAAACAGCGATTATGCTAAATAGGGATGTGTCTTTTATGAGTACCGCCGTTTGACCCAGCATGGGTGGAATAACATTTGCCAGCGCCTGTGGTAGCACGATATAGAACATGTTTTGCACTTTATTCATACCTACTGACATAGCACCTTCGCTTTGGCCACGGTCAATCGAGGCTATCCCTGCTCGAATAATCTCAGCCATATAAGGTGTTGAATGAATAGTTAATGCAATGACTGCGGTTGCTTCTTCTCCAAAAAAATTACCAATTAATAAGGGAAGGCCGTAGTAGATTAAATATATCTGTATTAGCAGTGGTGTTGAGCGAATGATCTGAATGTAAGCGGCGGCAGTTCTCCAAACAAATGGGTTTGATGACATGCGCATTAAGGCGA
>JBALXO010000104.1:0-7423 GCA_036960615.1 Cocleimonas sp.
GGGGTGTCTTTTCTATTCATTATTTCCCATCCACTCATCAAGTACAACAACCTCCTCAGAACTCATATGCAAACCTAGCTTCGAACGCCTCCAAATTATATCTTCAGATGCGTGTACAAATTCATTTTCTATCAGCCAGACAACTTCACGTTCTGTCAAAGTTCCGCCAAAGTTTATTCCTAAGTCTTTTTCAGAAGTGCTATTTAGAAGAATCGTGTGGGCTTCAGTTCCGTAGCTTTTGATCATACGCTGTGCCCATCGTTGAGTTAAATAGGGATAGGCTTTAATCAAATCTTGAGTTAGATCTTCAACGCCATCTACGGGGAAATCTCCCCCTGGTAGAGGAACGCCTGCTGTCCATTTTTTATCAATATCTGGACCAGAGAAGAACGGTGTTATTTTTTCTAATGCAGATTCTGCGAGACGTCGATATGTTGTGATTTTCCCACCAAAGATATTTAGTAAGGGAGCTTCACCAGAATTTAGATCAGAGCCATGACCAGAACCTTGGTCTACTTTCAACGTGTAATCACGCGTTGCAGCTGAAGCCGATTCACTTCCGTCATTGTAAAGTGGGCGAACGCCTGAGTATGACCAAACGACCTGATTTGGAGAAACTTCTTTTTTGAAGTACTTGGAGGCAAAGGTGCATATGTATTCGATTTCTTCTTTGGTGCATTCGGGTTTGCTGCTTGCGTCTTCGTGATCAACGTCGGTTGTGCCGATTAAGGTGAAATCGTTTTCATAGGGAATAGCAAACATTATGCGTCCGTCTTCGCCCTGAAAAATATAACTTTTGTCGTGATCGAATAGTTTTTTAGTCACGATGTGGCTTCCGCGTACTAAACGGATTCCATCTTTAGATTCTATTTTAGCGGTGGTGTTTATAATATCCTTAACCCAAGGGCCGCCAGCGTTTATGAGCATTCGGGCTTTGAATGTTTGTGTTTCGTTAGTTATCTGATCTTGGGTTTCAATCTCCCATAATCCATTAATTCGTTTTGCAGAGATCGCTTTGCAACGCGGACGTATATTGGCTCCTCGTTGTTGTGCATCGCGTGCATTGAGAACAACTAGCCTTGAGTCGTCTATCCAGCAATCGGAGTATTCATACGCTTTTTTGAGGTGTTCTTGCAGCGATGTGCCTGCTGGGTCAACGTTAAGATCTAAGGAAGCCGTTCCGGGAAGAATTTTTTTGCCGCCTTTGTTAGAACTACTACTGCCAAGGTTGTCGTATAAGAATAATCCTAGTCGGATCAACCAAGCGGGACGACTACCTTTTGCCCAAGGCATTAAAACACTCAACATGCGTGATACAGGAGAGTCGCCTTCGTAGCGCATGTCTTTGTGGTAAGGCAATACAAAACGCATTGGCCAACTGATATGTGGCATCGCGCGTAATAACACTTCGCGTTCTTTCAATGCTTCGCGAACTAGACGTATTTCAAGGTATTCTAAGTAGCGAAGGCCACCATGGAATAGTTTAGTGGATGCTGATGACGTAGCAGATGCCAGATCGTTCATTTCAACTAAGGTTACCGATAAACCACGTCCACTTGCGTCTCTTGCTATGCCACAGCCATTAATGCCACCGCCAATGATGAAAAGGTCACTAATTTGATTTTGTTCTAACACGAAAATACTCTATTTTTATAAATCTAAATCTAAAGATATAGATATTGGTTGGTGATCTGATGCTTGGCTGGTTTGATCGCAAATGATCTCTTTTAATGAGCCTTTTAGGCTGTCGGTAATAAAGAAAAAATCTCTACAATGTGATTTTTCTGGCCACTGTTCATGATCATATATTCCACATGTGGCTGCATGACCTTGATCAGGATGAAGCAATAACCATGCATCGTTGAAAGGGTCTCTTAAATGGTTAGGGTTTGTTAAAGTTCTATACTGTACCGAATAAGGTTCGAAATTAAAGTCTCCACAAAGGATGCAATGCGTTGGGCGATTTAATGGTTTATAGGGACCGGTCTGATCAACTGGATGAGAAAAGCTTTGTAATGCCTCTACCTGTTTTTGTACATCCATAATGTAATTAGATTGAGCTGAACGTTGGATAATTGAATGGAACTCTAAGTGTGTCGTCATCACACGAAATGAACTTGAGCCTTTCTCCACAGTAATTTCAATTAACTGCCGAGCCATGTGTTTCTTTGCACCTGCATCGCTAGGCTGAGGTAAAGGGTGATGAAATACTGTTTTAATCGGGTAGCGAGACAAAATCATATTTCCAAATTGTCCGCGTTGTTCTAATGCGGGCAAATAGGTATCTATAGCTGCACCAAAAACAAACTCATAGCCTGGAAATAACTCACTTAAGCGTTCTACTTGATCGGCTGTGCTGCCATCAGCTAATGGCATATTCCTAGAGACTTCTTGAAGACAAATAACATCTGGATCAATCGTTTCTTTTAAGGTTTGGGCAATGCGTTCGAGGGAAACTTGACCATCAATGCCTAGGCCATTTTGGATATTCCAGCTGGATACCTTTATCACTTATTTAATGCCTGCCTGCATAAATGATTGTACAAATTGCTTTTGGAATAGAAGGAAAGCAATCAATAAAGGGAAGATAGAAAGTAATGTCGCTGCAGAGACTATCGACCAATCGACACCAGATTCAGGTGCGCCAAAGATTCCAAGGCCCACTGTTAATGGGCGACTTTCTACGGTATTGGTGATGATGAGGGGCCATAAGAAATTATTCCAGTGATGACTTACTGAGACTAAAGCAAAGGCTAAATAAGTCGGTACGGCTAATGGCACGTAGACTTTCCATAAGATGCCTAGAGGGCCACAGCCTTCTAATTTCGCCGCATCTTCTAATTCTTTTGGAATAGATTTGAAGGTTTGACGCAATAAGAAAATACAAAAGGCACTCGCAACATAGGGGAGTCCGACACCTGTAATGGTATCGACCAAATCCATGGAAGCTAAGGTGCCGTAGTTTTGTACGATTAAGATTTCAGGTGTAATCATTAATTGCACCAGCACTAAAGTAAACGCGATGTTTGATCCCGTAAATTCGTATCTAGCAAAGGCGTATGCCGCGAGTGTAGATATGACTAATTGCAATGGCAGAATGAAACTAACGATTAAGAAAGTGTTTATTCCATACTGTAGGAATGGTGCTTGATTCCACACTTCACGGAAGTTATCCAAGGTTAGAGGCGAGAAGATATCGAAATGGATAGCGTCTGAGCTTGAATGAAAGGCTGCCCAAAAGGCATATAAAAGCGGTAACACCCACAATGCTGCTAGGATATAAGCACCCGTTAGTTCAATACTTGCTAGGAGAGAAAATTTAGATTTTTTCATAGTGTTCTCATTCCTATCTATAATGGGTTCGTTTATCAACAATGAAGAACTGCACCAGTGCTGTAATGGCTAGAAGCGCCAGCATGAATACGGTAAGTGCTGAGGCGTAAGAAATATCGAAGAACGAAAACGCGTTTTCGTATATGTAATAAAGGATTAAATTGGTCGCGTTGTCTGGCCCACCTTTCGTAAGAATAAACAGATGATCGACCAATTTAAATGAATTTAAGAATGCATTAATCAACACAAAAAGCGTGGTGGGTAATAGCAATGGGAACTGTATTCGCCAGAAATAATTCCAACGCGAAGAGCCTTCTAGTTTTGCTGCCTCGTGTAATTCAGGCGAAATAGTTTGGAGTCCCGCAAGATAAAAAATCATGAAGAAGCCGGCTTCTTTCCATACGGTCATTACGATAATAGAAGGAAGGGCAGTATCTGGGTCACCCAACCAGTTCTGACTTTCAACACCAAACATGCCAAGAACTTTGTCTAATAAGCCTATATCGGGTGAATAGAAAAATAGCCAGATATTAGCAACCGCAATCATTGGTAACATCGTTGGGATGAAATAACATAATCGTAATAATCCACGGCCAGGAATAGCTTTATTGACGATTAACGCCATGATGATTGCTAAGCCGATGGAGGTGGGGATTGTACCGATCGCGAACCAAATATTATTGTTAAAAACTTTCCAAAATACAGGATCGTTTATCATATTTTGATAGCTTTCTAAGCCAGTAAAACGTGATGGTCTAATAACTGATTCATTGCTGTAGAGGCTATTAAAGAATGTAGCAATAGTAGGATAGTGTGTAAATGCTATCAGCAATATTGCAGCAGGTGTAAATAATAGCCAGCCAGTTAAATTCTGTTTTGTTGAAATTTTCATATGAAGCCGTTATGAAATATAAAACATTAAAAAGTAGGGGGGTGTCTTTTTTTATTCATATGACACCCCCTAACAACCTTTTTATCTATATGCCTTCAAGACACGATCTGCAGCGTTTTGTGCTTCAGTTAGTGCATCTTCAGGTGACTTAGTACCGATCAGGGCTGCTTGAATTGCATCATCAAGTCCTTTACGGATTCGACCTGCTTGGAACGTTGAGAACTCAGCCGTAGCAAACTCTAACTGATCACGTGCAACTGCTGCAGGTGGGAACGTTTTAACATAGTCTTTAAGCGTATCTGTATCATATGAGTTTTGACTGATACCCATATAACCTGTTGCTACAGACCAAGCTGCAGATTGCTCTGGACTTGTCATGTGCTTAATGAACTTAAGTGATGCAGCTTGTTCTTCTGCGCTAGCGCTTTTAAAGATGTAGAAGTTTCCGCCACCCGTTGGAGTACCGCGACGCTTTCCTGCTGGTAACATAGCAACACCAAAGTCAAACTTAGCGTTCTTCTTTACTGTTGTGAGATTACCTGTTGAATGCCACATCATTGCTGTACGGCCTTCTAGGAAGTTTTGACGTAATGTTCCCCACTCAATAGTACCCTTTGGCATAACACCGTGCTTGCTACCAAGCTCTTTCCAGAAAGTAAGTGCTTCAACAACTTTAGGATCATTGAAATAGGTTTCTTTACCGTCACCTTTCATTAACACTTGATCGTTCTGCATAGCTAAAGCTGAAAACATCCAGTAAGGGTAACCTGTTGAAGGAATCATTAATCCCCATTGAGAACCGTCACTTTTCGTTAGCTTCTTACTCATATCAATAAGTTCTTGCCAAGTTGCTGGTGGCTTCTCAGGATCAAGACCAGCTGCGCGGAACATATCTTTGTTGTAGTACATAACAATAGTCGAACGCTGGAATGGGATACCGTAAGTTTTGCCACCCGTTACGCCATTTTCCATAAGACTTGGATAAAATGACTTTAACCATGTTTTATCAGCGTCTGTTTTAACAACATCATCAAAAGGTACAACTGCGTCAAGTTCTAGTAATTCGAACAAATCGATAGAGAACATCACAGAAAGCTGTGCTGGATCACCACTTTTCATTGCTGCAAGTGCTTTAACTCGAGCGTCATTGTAGTTACCTGCATAGATAGCATTAACTTTGATGTCAGGGTTTGCTTCCATGAAGCCACCAACCATCTTATCCACTGTTTTTGTCAGTGCTCCGCCAACGGCTACTGGGTAATACATGGTTAATTCAGTTTCAGCTATTGCTAGCGTAGACATCATCGAGAAGCTAACGGCGCTAATCGTTGTTAATAGTTTATTTTTTATAGTCCATTTCATAACTTATCCTCCTAAGGGGGTTTGCTTATTTAAAAGGCAGACTGGTGATCTACCCTATATATCCTTTACCTTCAATTCGGGTTAAGGCTTTCCTACCACTTTGTAGATTGGTAAAACTGGTTTTAGCGAGTATTTGTATGCATTACACATATTGTTAACTTGCAGTTATACGTTCTTTATTTTGATCGAAAAAATGAGTGTCTTCTTTATCCCAACTCACTACTAATTTATCTCCGCGGTTAATGTTGTGTTGACCGCTAATGCGCATTGAGATTTCACTATCGTTATGATTTAACCTTGCGACAGATTCTCCACCAAGGTATTCGATAGTTGAAACTTCTACGGGCAAACCATTCTCTGAAATGCGCATATGTTCTGGTCTTATTCCAATTGAATTGGTATTTGTTAAACCATCAGGAACAAAGTCATTGATGAATTGCTTCGATACGATGTTGCTCAAATTAATAATATTCATCGGTGGAGTGCCGATAAATTTGGCCACGAATTCATTAGCAGGAGTGTTATATAATTCCTGTGGTGTTCCTTTTTGAACAACCTTACCTTTGCTTAATAATATAATTTGGTCAGCCATCGACATGGCTTCAATTTGATCATGTGTAACATATAAAACAGTTAAACCAAGTCGTTGTTGTAACCCACGAATTTCATCACGCATTTCTGCGCGTAATTTAGAATCTAAGTTAGATAGAGGCTCATCCATTAAACAAACCGATTGCTCTGAAACAATCGTTCTTGCTAGGGCAACGCGTTGGCGTTGGCCGCCTGACAAGTTCGACGGCTTTCTATCAAGTAACTCTGATAAGCCTGTAATTTCTGCCGCATGGAGTGTTAATTTTTCACGCTCAGCTGAGGGTACTTTTCTGACTTTGAGGCCAAATTGGATATTTTCTCGGACTGAAAGGTGAGGGAACAAAGCATATGATTGAAACACCATTGATATGCCGCGATCAGAAGCCTCAACTTCAGTAACATCACGATCGCCAATATTGACGTTTCCTGAAGTAACTTCTTCAAGACCACATACCATTCGAAGCAGTGTAGATTTTCCGCAACCTGAAGGTCCTAGTAGCACTGTAAAAGTTTCTGCAGGCACAGTAAAAGAAACATTTTCAACTGCTTTTACATCTCCCCAGGTTTTACATACTTCTCTTACAACTACACTAGTCATTGAATAAACTCTTCGTTATGCATTTCGTTTCCACATATAATTAATTCTGATTCAGATTCTTCTAATGAAGAACACACCTTTTCTGGCGGACGTTTATCACAAAAAACCTTAGATATATCCCTAATATGGCCGCCTCTAACATGTGCTGCTCGACCAAATTTCAAATGATCTAAAACCAAAAAACTCTCACGGCAATTCAAACGAATCTGATTGCGTGCGCGAACTTCCTCTTCGTAGAAATCAAGTAAGCCACCATCTAAATCAACACCGGCAACACCAAAAATTCCAAAATCTGTTTTATATGAACCAAAAAATTCTTCGGTGCTTGAACCTAAAAGGTCATGATCAGCATTACGAATTCTTCCACCTGCGATGTTAATTTCGAAGCTTGGATTAGCGCTAGCGATTTGAGCAATATTAAGGCTGTTGGTGAAAATTCTTAATGATTCATGTTTCAGTAAAGCTCCCATGACAATCTCTGGGGTAGTACCAATGCCTAAGGAAAGTGAACTATTACTTGGTATTAATTTTGCTACGCCATCCGCAATTTGCATTTTTCCAATGCGGTTTAGCGCTTGTCGAGAATCGTAAGCCAGATTCCCAGTGGTCTGAATAGGAACTATTCCACCATGGCGACGCCTAGCTAA
>JBALXO010000104.1:7523-11891 GCA_036960615.1 Cocleimonas sp.
GCTTACAAGTGAAGCATATTGTGCTTTAGAGGCATTAAAACTAGCTGGATTTCTTGTTATTCCTGTGACGGGACGAAGTGCAGGGTGGTGTGATCATATTGCAAGAATGTGGCCTGTAGACGCAGTCGTTGGAGAAAACGGTGCTTTTTATTTTCGATATGATCGAGCAGAAAAGAAGCTACATAAATACTTTTGCCAAGATGATGAAGCTCTTTTAAATAATGCTCAAAAACTAAAAAGCATTAGTAAAAATGTATTAGACAATATATCAGGTGTAAGTCTCGCATCAGACCAAGAGTTTCGTTTAACAGATCTTGCTATCGACTTTGCAGAAGACGTTGAGCCATTAGGATTAGATGAAGCTCAAAAGATCGTTGATCTTGCCGAAGCAGGGGGAGCCATTGCTAAAATTAGCTCTATCCATGTTAATTGTTGGTTTGGCGATCACAGTAAACTGTCTACTAGTCTTACTTTATTAAGAGACTGCTTCAATATCACTGAAGATAATATTCAAGAAAGTGTCGTTTTTGTCGGAGATTCACCTAATGACGGTACGATGTTTGATTACTTCGATCTATCCATTGGAGTAGCAAACATCAATAAATTTAAAGACACCCTGGCAGAATTGCCTAGCTATGTCACAGAAGGGTTTGCCGGAGAGGGATTTACAGAAGTTGCCAGTTACCTGTTAGCAAATATCGATTCTATAGATAACGGTTAACTAGATTTTATCTATGAATAAGCTATCAACAAGTTATGCAAAAGTAATTTTAAAAGAGGTCAATTTCAATGACCTTGTTGCTTGAACTAAGTGGTTCTATCGCACTTCTGTTATGGGGGCTCAGAATGGTTCGAACAGGCGTCTTGCGAGCCTATGGAACAGAACTTAAACGTTATGCGATGCAAACTGAGGGTCGCATAATTCCTGCTTTTAGTGCAGGTCTATTGGTTGCTGCACTATTACAAAGTAGTACCGCGACTGCCTTAATCGCATCATCATTCTCTGGGCAGGGCATTCTCAGTATTTCTGCCGCATTTATGATTATTCTTGGTGCTGATGTTGGTACTGCTATAGCGGCCATCATTGCCTCACAAAAAATCACAGTACTATCACCATTGCTGCTTACCATCGGTGTATTTGGCTATAGATCATCATCTAAAAGTAAACGTAAAAACCTATTTCGTGCCTTTACAGGCTTAGGTCTGATTTTATTGGCATTATCTATTATTAGTAAAACTGCTACGCACTTAGCAACTTATGAAACATTTATTGGTATTGTTCGGTTAATAGAGTCTGCGCCTTTTATATTGTTGCTATTTTCATTGTTATTTACCTACTTAGCGCATTCTAGTCTAGCTATTATATTATTAACAACAGGCTTTGTAGTTTCTGGTTTGTTAAATATTGAAAGTGGTTTAGTAATGGTTCTCGGTGCAAATCTAGGCAGTGGGCTTCTACCTGTTTTAGCCAGTCGAAATGACAATCTAAATGCACGAGTCCCCGTTGTCATCAATTTATTGGTGCGTTTAATTAGCGTTGCTATTACGTATTATTTATTGATTTGGCTCATTGGTAATAGCACTGAACCTTTCACCTTTGATTTCATAATTAATAATCTTGCACAAAATTACCACATATCAACTGAATTTTTACCGCTAGCCTTTCACTTAGCTTTAAATATATTTGTCGCGTTATTTGGTTTGCTATTGTCGAAACCACTGACAGCATTCGTGATACGAATACTGCCTCCTTCACAAAAAGAGCATATTGAAATTAAGCCTTTATATCTTGATGAGAAAACCATCTCATCTCCTGCAACGGCTTTGGCTTGTGCAAAAAGAGAAATATTAGTACAGGCTGATATTGTGCAAAACATGTTGCGACAGTCATTGAAAGTATTCAACGATAATGATGATGACTTACGTAAAGAGATTGTTGCTATGGATGATTCGGTTGATACCTTATATAGCGCTATTAAATTATATGTGGCGAAAACCTTACAAGGTAAATTAACTGAACAAGAAAGCCAACAAGCCCTAGATTTATTAAGCTTTACCACTAATATGGAACATATTGGAGATATCGTGGATGGAAGTTTAATGGAGTTAGCAGGTAGAAAAATTCAACAACAATCCCATTTTTCCAAAGAAGGTCTCACAGAAATTAGTGCTATCCACGAAGCCGTAAGCGCTAATTTTGAAACCGCCGTAAATACCTTTATTTCTGGTGATTGCGACTTGGCCAAATTGTTATATGAATCAAAAGCAGAAGTGCAAAAAATTGAGAGTGATTCGGTTTCAATGCATCTTCAACGTATTGGAGTAGGTCTTCCAGACAGCCTAGGTACAAGTTCTTTACACCTTGACGTTTTACGTGATTTTAAAAGAATCAACAGTCATTTAACTGCGACTGCATATCCAGTTCTGATTGCATTCGGTGAAGTGCCTAATAGGAAGCTAAAATAGATTACTTTTATCAATTAAATGAAATATTTTTTTAACAAGGCGTTATTAACTCAAACGGAGTATTAAAGTGGGCCAAAAATATACTGAAATTTCCGATAAGCTTATCGATTTTATTGAACGTCAAAAACTCTTCTTTGTTGGGACAGCAACAAAAGATAGTAGAGTGAATATATCGCCAAAAGGAATGGATTCGCTAAAGGTTATTAATAAGAATCGTGTTATATGGTTAAACGTCACCGGTAGTGGGAATGAAACATCTGCTCATGTCCAAGAAAACTCAAGAATGACCGTGATGTTTACTGCTTTTGAAGGAAATCCGATGATCTTACGTCTATACGGACAGGCCAAAGTAATCCATAAAAATGACTCAGAATGGCAAGATTTAATTACACAATTTAATCCTATACCTGGTGCAAGACAAATATTTGATTTAACTGTCGACCTGGTTCAAACATCTTGTGGTATGGGGGTTCCACTCTTTGATTACTCTGAGGAACGTGAACAATTAAAAGATTGGGCTACTAAAAAAGGTGATGAAGGTATTAAAGATTATTGGCAGAAAAAAAACGAATTAAGTATTGATGGAATACCAACAAGCATTGTAACCAAGAATACTTAAATAAAACTATTACAACTCTTTTTGATGGATATAAATTTGTATAAATATTAATTATACTAATAGCAGAAGCCCGACGAAATTCGGGCTTTTTTGTGTTTGATATTTGTATTCTTTTGCCATAAAAAATGGAAACAAGCAGCCGAGCTATAACAAGGCAATGTTGGAGAGTAGCGACGACTACTCGAAGAGTGGGTTGTTTTTAAAACCCATAAAAAGGTAGAGGGTGTCAGGTAAATAACCAACACAAACGATATCAATCGTGTTTGTCCCTTTGATACAAATAGAATTTAGCGTTTACTGGCTGTATGAAAAACAAGGTGACTTTTAAAATATTGAATATTCATGATAATCTTTAAACCCTTTATTTCTAAGTAATAGGGGTACTAATGAATCACAATCTCGAAGCATTGCCTGATTATTTTTTGAAGCTGAGTTTCAAATTTAGGCAATTTAAAATAGTGTTAGCGCTTATATTAATGACATTACTAGTGACGATAGTATTTGCGCCTAAAGCATCAGCGAAAGAATTACAACGTACTGCACCTGACGCACAAAAGTTATGGAACAAGACTTGTTTTACCTGTCATGGTGATTCGGCAGATATAGCTCGTAATTTTTTAACCGTTGTCGATGGGAAGTTACAAGGGCCAATGCATAAAGATACCTTTCGAACGTTTTTAACTAATCATTATCTTTCTAAAATTAAGGCGGATGCGATTTATTCAATGCTGCTTACACAAGCAAATACCAAAACCCGATTTGAACAAGAATGCAGTAGCTGTCATCAAAAAGCAGCAGAATTCGTGTATAAAACATTATTTTTGCGTAATGGAATTCTTTATAGCAAAAAATTAGAAACTCCAACTTATGACTTTCTTGAGACTCATAGAGATCTCAATAAGAAGGATGTTAAATTTTTTATGAAAAAACTAACGCTTATTGGATATGAAATTTATGTTCCACTAAAAAACTAATAACATCCCTGATGTAGAGGTCATACGAGATATATGAAAATATCATTTCTTGATTTGATAAGGATGTCATTCTTGTTTCTTTTAGTTAATTTTGAAATAGTTTATTGTCGTATCCATAATCCATAATTTTTGGTGAAAATAATTTATGAGTAAAACTGT
Organism: Cocleimonas sp.; assembly: GCA_036960615.1. Taxonomy (GTDB): domain Bacteria; phylum Pseudomonadota; class Gammaproteobacteria; order Thiotrichales; family Thiotrichaceae; genus Cocleimonas. The sequence continues at coordinate 11,742 of JBALXO010000104.1, forward strand.
AGAACTTACCCTTAGTGAGGTCAAATCGCTTAGCATTGAGGTATTGAGCAAGGCAGGCTTTGGTGAAGCGCATTCGAATGCTATTGCTAATATGTTATATACATGCCAGCTAGACGACTGTCAGTCCCATGGATTATTTCGTCTTTTTAT
>JBALXO010000105.1:0-7430 GCA_036960615.1 Cocleimonas sp.
CAAGGAGTAAAGATGTTAAACAACAAAACACTATTAAAAGGATTTGTATTGTCATCAGTAATGGCATTCAGCCAGATCGCTATGGCAGGTTCGATGCAATTAGATGAAAACATGTCTAATTTGAGCTTTACCTCAATTAAAAAAGGAACAGTAGCGGAAGCACATTCAATTCCAAAACTTACGGGATCACTTTCTGATAAAGGTGAACTAAAGATTTCGATGTTTTTAGCTTCGGTAGAAACCAATATTCCCATCAGAAACACACGTATGAACCGTCACGTGTTTGATAGCGAGAACAACCCGGTAGCAACCATCACTGCTAATGTAGCAGGCAAAGTACCTACTTCTGCTGGCGTTGCTATGGTTGAAACCGAAGGTGAATTAACACTTCGCGGAGTAACGAAGAAGATTATGGTGAACGTTATGGTTGCTCATACAGGTAAAGAGTTAGTAGTAAGCAGCTCAAAGCCTGTCATTATCAAAGCTTCTGATTACGGAATGGAAGCAGGCGTTATAAAATTACAAGAATTGGCGAAACTGCCTTCAATTGCGACAGCTGTACCGGTTACTTTTACTCTTGTATTTAAATAATAAAGATACGTTCTATTTAAGTAAATAAAAAATACAGCCCCTACCTTATTGACTGTTTTCGTTAAACAGTCAATAAGGTAGGGGCTGTATTTAATTTTGACTTTTCTTTAAGTGGCTAAAATATCAAACTAATCTAATTGATTAGAAATCAATCGATACATTTACACCAAATACACGCGGCTCGCCTTTCTGAGTATATTTTTCTGAGGTATAACCGTTATTAGGATTATTACCAAAGAAGAATCCACGCGTATCATAATCTTCATCTAACAAATTTCTACCCCAAAAAGTGGTAGTCATATTTTTCCTTTTGTAGCTAATATTGGCATTTAATACCTTATATGAGTCAGCGCGTTCGTCATGACTATCTGAGAAGAAGAACCCGTCTTTACCCTCAAGCGAAAGTCCTGCTGTCATATTAGAATTAATCTTATATTCAGCGCCAATCGAGTATTGATAATTAGGTGCATGCGCTTGATCACGACCTGAAAAATCACGGGCTGGAGTTATATACTCATCAAACTCAGCTTGTAATAGTCCAATTGAGGTCATTAATTTTAGTTTATTGTTAACATTCCAATCTAATTCAGCTTCTAATCCATAGTTACTTCCTGAAGCAGCGTTTGAAGTTAAGTCAACAAAACGAGTGCCATTATTACCATCGGGTAGTGGCGTAGAATTCTTTGTTTGTTGATCTTTACGTTTTGCATAAAACGCTGAAACTCGAGTATTTATTTTGTCATTTAATAATGATGAATTAACACCTACTTCAAAATTCCATTGAAATTCAGTATCAAATGATTTTTGCTCAATACTCAATTCACTTCTTGGATTAATTCCGCCTGCTTTATAGCCTCGAGAAACGGTAGCATGTGTTAAGTGATTTTCGTTCACTTCATATTCGAGACCTAATTTACCACCAAACAAAGTTTCATCGGCGGGAATATTATTGTTATTAGAGTCGGTATAATCTGCACGAAATTTCTCTACTCGCAAACCAGTTATCAATTTAGTCTTTTCCGTTAATTGAGTATCAAGTTGCCCGTAAAGGGCGGTATTTTTTGTATCATAAGCATTTACAAAAGGAGTCGAGGGCAAAAATATATAATTACGTGTTAAATCTTCACTCTTATCTGAATGATAAAGACCAGCGACCCATTCAGTTTTATCTTTGAAAATACGACCTTCATCACCTGATAATAAACGTACTTCTAACGAAGTGTTCTTACGCTTACGTAAGTATTGATCAAAAGCAGAATAACCATCAACAGATTGCCCGACAAAAGACCAGTCATCATCATAACTGTATTCGGAATCAGAATTTGAATGGCTTACACTAGTTTCTAGTGTTAATTTATCATTCATATCCCAGCTACTATTTATCGAAAAAGCATCTGTATTTTGCTCATCTTTACCAGGCTCATCACTGATAGTAGTTCTATCATTTTCATAATTAAAGGCATCGTAGCCATTATCAATATCTAGATGCAAATAACGTAAATCTACAGTTAAATCTTGTGTCACTAACCATTTTAAATGACCACGAGCAGTTACTTCATCAACATTATTGGTATCATCTCTATTCAAAAATGTATTGTTTATATAGCCATCAGACTTATTGCTGTGTAATGAAAAGCGAGCTAATAGTTTATCTTTTATTAAAGGACCACCTGCGGCAATACCTGCTGTTTGTTTATTGAAGTTACCTAAACCAACGGTTATTTTGCCTTCCCATTCATCTGTTGGCTCATTAGTTTTTATGTTAATGATTCCCGCTAAGGCATTTGCACCAAACTTTGTACCTTGTGGGCCACGAATTACTTCTACTTGATCAACATCAAATAACGTGGCTGAACCACCGCTGCGACTCAAGTCAATTCCATCGACGTATAAACCTACAGATGGGTTAATTGGTGTATTAAATTGACTACGCTCGCCGATACCACGAATTTGGTAGTAACGTTCACGTGATGCGCCACCTGCAACATTAACATTTGGTGCCGCATTAAGAATTTCTGATACATGCTCTGCACCGCGTTTTTCTAACTCTTCTTCTGATTTCACTGTCACGCTAACAGTCGAATCATCTAATGTGGTTTCACGAAAATCAGCAGAGACAATGACTTCTTCGAGTTCATCAACATCAGCCGCATTAACACTAACGTTAGCAAATAATGGTGCAAGCACTAAAAGTGAGGCATAAACATTTTTGCTAGAGAAGTAATTAGCAATGATTGGATGATTGGTTTGTTGCATGTGAAACTCCTAAAAAATAATCGAGATAGGAGAAATGCTTATGAGATTTTCTGAGAATCAGACAAATCAGTAAAGACACTACCTATCCCTACGCTGGTATTATCCAGATCAGGTTCTTAGGGTTTTCTTTACAGAATCTCAGGTTGTTACTTATATAATTTATAAGTAGTAACCACCCCCAGGCTTGCTCGGATAGTACAATATAAAAATATCGAAGCGCAAGAGCTAAGGTAGAAATTAAGGATTTAAAGACACCCCCCACCTTTTTACTAAAAACAAGTAAAAAGGTGGGGGGTGTCTTTTTATATAGAATGATAGTGTTAGATAACTACATCAATCTTTTGCGTTCAACCATAAGATGAGTGTCGCCATCATTAATCTGTAAGTCACCATTTTGAAGAGTGCAGTTAAGCGTCATTCTTTTATTATTGAGTTTATTCAAGTTATCAGTATTTACAGCATAAACTTCAAGATTCTTAAATTGATTCAATTTTGATTTATTCTTATCCCACCAGCTTTTGGTATGATTTTTATTGTATGAATAGACGATGACATTTTTAGAAAGTCGACAGGCTTTTTTTATTCGATTGAAATCTGGTTGTCCCAAATCTATCCAAAGTTTAATTTTATTATCAAATGATTGCTCGATGAGTTCTGGCTGATCATCTCTCCATTGCTGTTTTCGAAGCATAAGATGATCGTTGGCATTATAGATATACGCAACAATGCGCATCATGCTTTTGCTTATCGTATCAGTCGATTGCTGAGCCATAGTAAGTCGGTGCGATTTATAATAATGGCGATCGATATCAGCAATGCTAAGGCGTGCTTTGCAAACTATTGTTGATGATAATATGTTCAACGATGTAGAAACGATCGATGAGTTAAATGTTGCTGCTGTCATATTCTTCCCCTTATTTTTATTATTATGGTGGGGGAATTTTATAACGTCGCCATTATGTTCTATTCAAGCTTGATATAGGATGAACGGTAGTTATTTTTGCTATTACGTCTGATTCCTTATGACATAGCATACGCATTTCGTTAGAATTGATGCATGCCACGTAAGTTTCTAAAACGCTATTCCCCAAGCCCGAAAACTATTCGAGAGAATAAAGCTTTAAGTATGCTCGGCGAAGATTTACACAGGCCTAGTTTATGGATTTTAAATCGTAGTTCTGTAGCACGAGCGTTTGCGATTGGTTTATTTTGTACTTGGATTCCTTTTCCATTACAGACTGTAATCGCTGCTCTCTTAGCTATTTATTATCGCGCTCATTTACCGCTGTCAGTTGCTTTAGTATTTATTTCAAATCCCGTTACGATTCCACCGATGTTTTATTTTGCCTATAAACTAGGCAGCGTTATGTTGGGAATGGAATTACAGATAGTAGAGATGGATTTGAGTTGGCATTGGTTTACTTCCATCCTCGGACAAATTTGGCAACCATTACTCTTTGGCTGTCTAATATTGGCCATAGTATCTTCGGCTGTGGGTTACTTCACTATTAATACACTTTGGCGAAAAGGTGTAAAAAGCCGCTGGAAAGAACGATCGAAAAGACGTAGTGAAAAAAGAGCAAAAAGAGAAGCAGCTAAAGCAAAAACAGACGATTTGTAAACATTCAAATTAGCTGGAATAAATTAGTTTATAGAATCAAAACTACTTCACTCATCAATACAGATAGCTAGAGCAGGCAATTCTTCTGAAAAGGCTTCCGCTAATCGATGCCATTCAAAGAAAGGTCCTGGGTCTGTCTTGCGCCCTGGCGCAATATGTTCATGGCCCGTTATAGCAGAGGCGGATAAACTGGCATAACTGTCTAACAATATATTAATAGTCTCTTCCAAAGCTCTATATTGATCTTCAGTGAAGGCTTCAAAATCACTGCCTTCCATCTCAATACCAATCGAAAAATTATTACACACATCTCTTCCTTGATATTCGGAAACACCTGCATGCCAAGCGCGTTTATTAAAGGGCACGTATTGTACAACCTCACCATCTCGACGAATCAGCAAATGACTGGAAACACGAAGTTGATGGATATCAGCGTAATAAGGGTGCTCATCTCTATCCAAACAATTAGTGAAAAGTTGATCTATACCCTCACCGCCATATTGATTTGGTGGCAGGCTGATATTATGAATGACGATTAAATCAGGATCGATCCCTGATAGTCTCTCGTCACAATTAGGAGACGGACATTGTCTTGCATTTATAAGAAGGTCATTGCTTATTTGGTGGGCCATTAGTTAAACTATTGTTAATTAATCAGTTAATTAACTATAAACTATTTTAATCACACCCCCCACCTTTTGATTGGTTTTCGCTTATAATGTAGGTTCTGATTCTATAATAATAAACCACAGGAAAACTATGTCGTCGCATTCATCAGCCAACACATCAAAAAAAAGTAAAACCTTAATAGATGCTCGTATCGCGCCGTCGTCGCACCTAAATTTATTGTCACAGTTAGAAGTCACAAAACTATTAGATAGCAGCCAAAATGGTCTACATAAGTTATTTCGTGAATGTGCCTTGGCAGTACTCAGCCATGGCAATTACACCGATGATGCGAAATTATTATTAGAACGACATCAAGCTTTTGATATCCGTATTATTCAACAAGACCGTGGTATTAAACTCGAAGTTCAAGGTGCGCCATCAGAAGCCTTCGTCGATGGAAAAATGATTACGGGAATTAACGAGCATTTATTTTCGGTGCTACGCGACATTATTTATTCACATGATGAAATCATAAATAACCCTAAATTTGATCTAGATGATAGTGACGGTATTACTAATGCAGTCTTCCATATTATGCGAAATTCTGGAAACTTACGCTCACGCAAACGTCCGCAATTAGTCGTTTGTTGGGGTGGTCATTCAATCTCAAGAAAAGAATATGACTATACGAAAGAAGTAGGCTATCAACTAGGCTTACGCGGCATGGATATTTGTACCGGTTGCGGCCCCGGAGCTATGAAAGGTCCCATGAAAGGTGCAACTTTCGGCCATGCTAAACAGCGTATCTATGATGGTCAATACCTAGGTATTACCGAGCCGGGTATTATCGCGGCTGAATCACCGAACCCTATCGTCAATGATTTGGTGATCTTGCCTGATATAGAAAAACGTTTAGAGGCTTTTGTGCGGACCGGCCATGCGATTATCGTGTTCCCCGGTGGTGCTGGTACAACTGAAGAAATTTTGTATATATTGGGTATTCTACTGCACCCTGATAATGCCTACCTGCCCTTTCCTTTAATTTTTACTGCGCCTGAAACATCACGTGATTATTTTACTCAAATAGATGATTTCATTGGTGCGACCTTGGGTGCTGCGGCAAAGAAGCGTTACGAAATTATCATTGATGATCCTGAATTAGTGGCGCAACAAATCAAAAAAGGAACTAAGAAAGTACGTGATTTTCGTCGTGATAACAGTGATGCTTATTACTACAACTGGCTTCTCAAAATAGATAAGCAGTTTCAAGAAACCTTTGAGCCCACGCATGAAAACATGGCAAATTTAGAGCTTAGTAAAGATTTAGAAACGCATACTCTAGCGTCAAACTTACGCAAAGCCTTTTCAGGTATTGTTGCGGGTAATGTAAAAGACGAAGGTATTCGCGCGATAGAAAAACATGGCCTATTTAAAATCACGGGTGATAAAGATATCATGGAAAAGATGGATACTTTGTTAGCTTCTTTTGTCGAAAACCAACGTATGAAATTACCTAGCGATGTTCCTTATAAGCCTTGTTACGAGATTGTAAAATAGTCTTATAATACTTACACCACAATAAAAATACATAAGCCAAGAACAGCGGAGACAACAGTTTAACTAATTCTAAGTGCAGTAAAGGGGCAGCGGAGACTAGCGAAAAAATGTTGGAACGCAGCGACGACTACCAAAAGAGTGTTTTTTCAAAACCCATAAAAAGGTGGGGGGTGTATTTTTCCATATCTATGTTTACGCTAAAATATGAAGATATAAAATAGAAACACTGAAAACCAAGGATGGCTGATGAGATTCATAACCGTTTACATAATAACTCTATTAGTTGGACTATCGTCCCACAGTGCATCTGCCGCACCGGCTAAAGAACATAGTCACGACGGTCGAACACATACACATATCTTGCCAGCGACGGGTTTAAATCATTTTCATAAACATCTTCATAATGGTCGGGCGCATATTCATCCCTACTCCGCCAAGATCGGTTTCAAACATAACCATAATCAAAGTTCTCACGCACAAGTAATAGAAAAAAATATTCAGCATAAGCATGCAGGTAGACCTCATTCACACCCTCTTCCTCGTTCTGGAACTAAACACCAGCATAAACATAGACATGGTAATCGCTCGCATATACATCCATTTGATGAAAACGGTCAACAACATTTTCATCAACTAAATACTAGTGCTCCGAATACTGTGGTCACAACTGAGAAGACCCGTACCCTAATAGGTTTTAGCGCTGAGCAACAAATGGATGTATTAATCAATACTCCTTCAATTGAGATACAAAAAGCAAAGCTTAATCAAAATACGCCATCATCTAATGCTATGGTCA
>JBALXO010000105.1:7530-11723 GCA_036960615.1 Cocleimonas sp.
ACCCCTTCAATAGAGATACAAAAAGCAAAGCTTAATCAAAATACACCATCAACTATAATCGAACCTCAGAAAACAATTAATCTCAGAGACGAGCAGTATTTAGCCTTATTGAATAATACTGCTATCAGAAAGCCAATTAAAAAAAGTGTAGTTAAGAAAAGAAAACAGGAATTAAAAACTGCTAAAACATTGAAAAAATCAGCTGATAATAAACGCAAAGTGGTTAAACGAAAAAAACCTCAAGTAATTTCTAAACTACAAAAGCTAGATTCTGAAGCTAAAAAACAAGCATCTGAAAAAATTGAGGATACTAATAGAAAATTTCAATTGGGATTGCGTTATGAAAATGGTTCAGGTGTTAAGAAGAATTTAACCCAAGCTATCAATTGGTATTTAAGAGCTGCCAATCAAGGCCATGTCAAAGCCCAACTTAATCTAGCATCACTCTATGAAAACAGCGATGCCGTTGAACCAGACATCCACCAAGCAATTCGTTGGTATTATTCAGCTGCAAATAGTGGTAACGCAGATGCTCAAATAAATTTAGGCAATAAATATGCAGAAGGTAAAGTTGTGCCTAAAAATATTAACAAAGCCGCCTATTGGTATAAGCGTGCTGTAGATCAAGGCGATCCTCGCGGACAGATAAATCTAAATAATTTAAATCAAAAGCAATAATGGGTTAATTAAGAGATTAAAGCCTTCACTTAATTTATCAAAACCATCAGCTAAAGCTGAAGAGACAAAAAAGGAATGCTGATTATAAGAGTAAATGATGTAGCGTAGTGAAAACATCTTTAATAGAAAGATGAATAGAAGGATAAGACAAAGTCATATAAATGAGGGAAAAATATGGAGATGTCCATTAAAGATATATCAAGGCAGTGGAACCTGCAACACAACTTTAAATAAAATATAAAATCCAACCATAATAAAAGCTCCAGATCCCCAATAGAGCAGTAATTTCTTTTTCGTCCATTGATCGTGCATTGCAGCGATCAAGCCACCTACAAATGCGATTGCACTGGCAGCTAAGAATCCTAAATATGGCATTGCGAAGCAACTGATTAACATTGTAGCTACCAATAGAACTCGGCGCCACCATGAACCACGACCGAATCCTTCTTCAGCTGTAGGTTTGATAAAACCATAAATTAAGGAAGCGCTTGCACAGATAATTAACACGATAGCAGCTGCACGAGGAAAAACTTTCGAATCTATATCACTATAAGACATCGTATCGTAAAGGGTTACTATTCCAACAATAATGAAGAAAGCTGATACGATAAATGAACCCATACTAACTTGAGAGTCTTGGGCTTTATTAGTATTTTTTGAGGAAGTTGAATTATTCATTGAGTAACGCCTCTTTCTCTAATTTTGCTTGTTTTCTAGCAGCATAAAACGGATACAGTAAAGACAATACGGTAAAAGCAACAATTGCTTGAGAGATAGGTCGTCCAAAAAACATACCTGTCAAATCTTCAGTTGCCGAGCCAATAATCCAACTTTGAACAAAACCTTGCTCTGCAATAGGCCCTAAAATTAAGCCTAAAACAATCGGTGAAGCAGCAAAACCAAAGCGTGCTACAACCCATCCAAAAATACCCAGACAAATCATAATGGTGACATCTGAAATGCTATTACGAATCGCGTAGGTGCCAATTATGGTCATAAAGCCTACTGTCGGCACTAACACGGCTTTAGGAATCGTCACGATAGATTTGTAAGCATAACGACCAATCAATAGACCTACTGGTAGCATTAAGACAGTCGCAATAATTAATCCGTAGATAAACGTATAAGCAATTGATCCAGTACCAGATTCAAATAATGTTGGCCCTGTTCGAACACCTTGAACCAATAATGCTCCTAATATGACTGCATCAGGTGGAGTTCCAGGAATACCCAATACTAAGGTTGGAATAAAACCACCTCCAACCGTGGCGTTATTAGCAGATTCAGTTGCCAATAGGCCATCTGGTTCGCCTTCACCAAACTTTTGCCCTGGTTTAGCACTTCGTTTGGCTTCTGAATAAGCAACTAAACCGGCAACAGAACCGCCAGCACCAGGAAGGATACCAACTAAGGTTCCGATAACTGAAGAGCGGACTAAATTAAATTTAGACTGTAAAGCGACTCTGAATGCTTCACCTATTCGAACAGACTTAACTCCCTCTTCAATTTTAAGATGACGATCTGGTACTGCTACTAAATCAATAAGCACTGGAATACAATAAAGCCCTATCAATGCACCAACAACACCAAAACCACTGATCATGGTTTGATTGCCAAAGGTTAGTCGAATGTCTGCAGATATTTCAGCAACGCCCACAGTGGATAAAATCATGCCAAAAGCACCACCAGCTAAACCTTTCCAAAGATTACCTTTTGATAATGAAGCTATCAGGGATAAACCAAAAATAGATAACCAGAAGTATTCAACAGGGCCAAAGGCCAAAGCTACTTTTGATAAAGGTGGTGCAAGAAATAGCAGTGCTAATGCACCTACCATGCCACCAAAGACTGAAGCAAAACATGCAAGGGCAACCGCTAAATCACCCTCACCACGCTTAGCCATCGGGTAACCATCGAAGGTAGTTGCTATTGCCGATGGTGTTCCGGGTGTGTTTAATAATATTGCAGCGTAGGCGCCACCATAGATAGCACCTGTATAAATAGCACCTAGTAAAATAAGCGCAGTGGCTGGTTCCATACTGAAAGTAATAGGAACAAGAACAGCCACTGCCATTGTTGCAGTAAGTCCAGGAATAGAACCAATAATGGTTCCTGCGGCAACACCAAACAACGCAAAAGCAATATTAAGTGGCGTTAATGCCGCAAAAAAATAACTAAAATCCATCTAATTCAACACCTGTTTGAAACTTATCTATTTATATACTTATTTAATTAGACCCGCTTCTTTGGCATCTTTAATGTATTCAGCAGAACGTGCTTTCATGAAATCAGCCATGCCAGTTGCGTCCACATCTAACATTGCAAAACCACCTTCAAGCATCTTCTTTTGGAATGCAGGATCTTTGTTGATCTCACTAATCATATCCGACCACATTTTGGTTGTTTCTGCGCTAGCTGTATTTGGTAGAGCGATCCCTCTATAAGCTCCACCAACCATGTCAAAACCAAGTTCTTTAAATGTTGGGATATTAGGTAGTAATGCATGACGCTCTTCCATTGCAACCGCGAGCATTCTCACTGCTTCACCTTGCTTTACACCTACTGTGGTGTAACCCCATTCTGCTTTTACTTGTTTACCCAAAAGTGCGGCAACTGCAGCTCCTGTACCTTTAAAAGGAACATAGGTGGTCTTGATCCCAGCCATTTTATCAAATTTAATCTGTGCTAAATGGTTAGCGGATGCTTTACCTGAACCAGATAGAGTAACTTTCCCAGGATTTTTCTTAGCATCATCAATCAAATCTTGAAGTGTCATAAAAGGACTACTTGCAGGAACGATAAGAGCATCTGGTGTAAAATGGAACATATAGAAGTTGTTTAAATCTTCAGTTTTAAAACCAACTGCTTTTTGTGCGGGTTTAATAATAATATGAGGAAGGTTAGTTCCCATAATAGTTTGGCCGTCACCTTTTATACCATTTAAAGATGCCCAACCAACTGCTCCACCACCACCTGGCTTATAAGACACAACTAAATCTTGACCAAATTTCTCTTTGAAGAAAGGCTGTTGTAAACGAGCAGAAATATCTGATTCTCCACCTGGGCCAAACGGGATCACGTATGAAACTGGACCGCTAAGTTCTGCTTGAGCGCTAAATGCTACGGTTAAAGATAGTGCTGTAGCACTTATTAATTTGAGGGTTGTTTTTCTTAACATGGTTTCTCTCCTTGAATATATTATTAATTATTGAATAGAAAATAATAGCATGCGGCTTTTCAACTTATATAATGCATTTATACTAATTTAACATGCAGTAAAAACATACAAATAAGCTGTGAAGTTTTTATGAAGCTATTACTAATTAATATAGTATAAAAAAGGGACCCTACGACTTTTCCATGCTTTTCATTAGGGTTATTTTGAATTCAAATTGATAAGTTTTGATAATCCATAAAGTATGGACAAAAAAAAGGGTTGTAATGAGAACATCACAACCCTTTAATATATGGTGGGCCCGGGAGGACTCGAACCTCCGACCAATGGATTATGAGTC
>JBALXO010000106.1:0-11660 GCA_036960615.1 Cocleimonas sp.
GTCGGGCTCATAACCCGAAGGTCGTCAGTTCAAATCTGGCTCCCGCAACCAATTTAAGATATAAGTATAATATCAGTTCGTCAGTTCCCTCTTAAAGATATGTGCTCCAACAACCAACTACGTTTAAATATAAAAAAATTTCACCGAAGTTCGTAATCTCCCTTTTAAAAAATCACATGTTAAATATCAATAATTCTATTCCAAGTAAATATTCATTTTATTAATAAATATATTTTTAAAATCATACTTATATGATGGTAGTGACTTTATAAAGTATGGAACGGGTATATAGATAATTAAACATTCCCGTATTATTAAACTTCCTTATAAAATTAACTTTCCCTATTGGCACACACACCGTTTTTCTTTACGGGAGCCAATGATACTGAAGGATCCAAAATTCTATCCCAAACACGGCCAAGCATACTTAAATCAGGTCTATCACTTACCTTTTCAATATCACTCTTAACAATTCCAGTACTTGTTTGTGCGCCGACAATAAAATTGAATACATAGCTACACTCTGCCCCCATACGTAAATCAGATAAAACAATATTGTGATCTTCTTCTTTGACAGAATAGAAGCCTTTAGTGAACCATTGAAGCCTCTGTACATTCCAGTCGTCTTGAAGATTTATAAGCAAAAGATCTGAAGAATTATAGGCCACTAAACTCACATCTGATGCCGAGTCAAACACCGAGACATAACCCTCGTAATATTGACCATCCGACATCACCAATATTCGCCAAAGTAAGGTGGCAAAAGGTGCTGGTGTACTCAAATAATGATCTGCTTTTATTTGCTTATCGTTTAGGGCTACTGCTACTTTCTCGTCTATATAAAATTTTGCCATCAAAGACCAACAAATATAAAGGCTGCTTATGACTAGTGCACAATGATTAATTTTTGAGGCACTTGTAGGCTTAACACTAGGCAGAAAAATAACAATAAACGACAACAATAGTGGCAAGGTATACATGGGGTCAATAATAAACAAATTAGAAACCGCAAAGGGATACTCAGTAATTGGCCACAACAATTGAGTACCATAAACGGTAAAGCTATCTAAAATCCCATGGGTAGATAAACAAAGGAAAACCAACCAGAACCATTTATTTTTGTAAATGGCGGTAGTTTGATGATATTTAATGAGTAACCAGGCAATAAAAGGGCTGATTAGCAAATGTACTAATAGCGAGTGGCTAAACCCTCGATGGTAGGTAAAGGCTTCTACTTCACCACTGTATGGTAGAAACACATCTAAGTCAGGTAAAGTCCCTAAAATAGCGCCATAAATAGCAGCTTTATGGCCAACTTTGTTGCCTAATACCGCATAACCGACCGCGCCACCCAAGACAACTTGTGTTAATGAATCCATAATAACCTTGTTAATTTAATAATTATTTACGTTCTATACGCCTCAGCCATCAATCCTAGATCAGTAAAGGCATCCAACTTATGTGTTATTAGCCATCAACATCTTCAAGGACTGATAAGCGATTTTTGCAGAGCTCACTCAAAATTCGAAATTGTCTCATTTTTTACAAAACATCAATACAAAGTAGCGATTTCATTTTTGAAATAACATAATTTTATCCTTAGTTAGGTGGTAAACTGAGGCCATTATTTATCTGTTCAGTAACCTTTGAAAAGTAACTATGACTGGATAAAAAAAGCCGCAATTAAGCGGCTTATAATATACTACATCAAATTTATTTCGCTCTCATGTCCAATATTGGCATATTACTGCTGCCTAAAATTGTCGCTGGAAGCTTTCCATCCCAGTTTTGCGCTTCGGTGAGTTTAACAATTAAAGGATTATTACCCAACGCTTTAGCTTTAGCGGTAATCGCTTCTGCCTCAGCTAAACCTTTAATTCGAATTGATTCAGCCTCTGCTATAGCAACTAATTTGATACCATCAGCTTTAGCTTTAGCCGTGTTTACATCACGTTGCGCTTCTAAGTTTTGACGAGCTAGTTTATGTTTTTCCGCATCAGCTAGATTTTTTTCTGTTTGCTTAGTTTCAATAGAGGTTAAGTACTTAGTCGGTAATTGAATATTTTCAATTTGAATGTTATCAACAGTAACCGGGAAATCTTTCATTTCTTCGATAAAACTCGCTTCAATAGCCTGTATTGCACTTGCTCTATCTTGTATTAATTTTTCTGCATCATACTGAGGGATGACGTCTTTTGTAGCTGATCTAAAGCGCGGATCAAGAATTCTGTTCTCAAATTGCTTTAAACCACCATATTGACGAAAAAGCTCAAGAGCAGCAGTTTTATCTACCGTCCAGTTAACAGAAACAATAACCGTTACCGGCATTTGCTCTTTGGTGCTTGATGCCATTTTTTCTTCGTTTTTACGTGTTCTGACTTCTATTTCTTCGACACTATCAATAAAAGGAACTTTAAAGTGCAGACCCGGGTTAACTTGCTCTTTTGCTTCACTAAATCGCTTAACAATGCCGATATGACCTTCATTTACTGTATATACAGAACTAAAAAATAGGCTTGCTGCAATTGCTACCGTTATGAGTGTTTTCGTTGGGATATTAAATTTATCTATATTCACTTTTTTACCTCAGGGTCTTCTTTATTAGGTTTCGTTATTAATAAACACATTTTTTAAATATTACAGCACGTTATTCGCTATAGACAGACCATAACCTTTTAGGTTGCTTGAGGTCAAACATCTGCCAATGGCAGGCTTCAATCAATATATAAGTACAATTTAAATACATCTATGCTTTATTACCTGCAAGATAATGAGCAATGACTAATAGTTATGAAGTGAACAAGCTAAACACGGGGAATTTATTGTCATAAGAAACAGGAGACATATACTGGTGGGTTATAATTATTTTATTTTGTATTGCTGATCATTTTGATAGCGATGTCAGTTAAATCAGTTACTTCCCCTATACCAATAGTACTTTCTAACTGAATTTCAAGGTCATGAGCCAAATCTTTATCTAAACTTTTTAGGTAACTTATTTCGTCACGATAATACATATTTTGTACTTTATCACTTTTTTTCAGTTCAACTTTTAAAATTGCGGGTTTACCATGACTAGAAACTTTATTGGTATATTCTTTTAATTGATTAGACTTCTTTAATACAGATAAATCACGATACCAGAATGAGTACTCTTCATTTTCATTTTTATCTTTAGGCAACACAAGGATATAAAAAGCGCGAGCTGATAATTTTTTATAAGCAAGTACCGCAATAATCGATAAACAAGAGTCTCTAAACTTTTGATTGCTTAACAAGTTGAGGATAATCTCCTCACTATTTTCGTTTTTATAAATAAGATGTTTGAGTGCTGAGTTACCACTAAAGCTCGCCGCATTAATATATTGTTGGTGCTTCGTCGCTTTTAAGTAAAACGGGATAGAAAAGTGATTATGTGCATATATGTTTCTCATCGCTTTTTGCAGACCATAAATACGACTACCACGCTTTCCACAGGCTTCTAGGGTATCAACATGCTGATAAATATATTTTCTTATTGCTCTGCAAGCTAAATGCTTACTTTCTATAGTATTCATTAATAACCTGACTGCGCCATGACTGTCATAACCTAGGACAACATATTTCTGTTTTTTAAGTGAGCGTTCTTGTTCGTTAAAAGGTACGGTTAATTCAATTTCAATTTCTTCACCGGCTTTAAATTTAGTTTCTTTTACCAGATTAACTAATAATCCTTGAACAGAAATATTCTTAGTTATACCCGGAATATTTGTAACGACATTATTACTACGTGTAATCGCCATTTTAAAAGCTAAGACGAAGCGATCCTCACTTCTTGAGTCATCATTTTCAGCCGTTACTATCTCAGTTTCATCAAGTGTGTCAACCGCACTGAGTTGATAACGCAAGGGTAATAAAGCCTCTAATTCAGTAATATTACCACTCACTGGTTGATATATCGTTTCATAAAGGCTGGTAATATCTGAAATTGTGATCATATGATCACAATCACTGATCATATCTAAAGCCGCTTTAGGAATAGCCCTATTTAATACCGCCATTTTAGGATGAACATGACAGGGTAGCGCAGAGGGTACATAAGCATCTTCTTCGGAATTAATAAACGACGATGAGATTTTAACCACCCTAAAAAGGCCGTTTTTAAAAAAGTTGTTAAAAACAGACTTAGCACTTTTATTATTCACAAAGTCCTCGTACCAAATAAGTGAATAGATAAAATTACCTTTATGACTAGATTTTAATAATAAAGCATACTTATCAACCGTATTTCTTTCGTTTAACGCTTGTTGAATATCTTGATTACCGAGCAACACAGGTAAATGAAATTTTTGCTTTACGTCACTAAAAAAACTCCATAATTCGTCATTACCTGATGTTTTCATTGCTACTTTAGCATGCCATATCTTATCTTTTTTATAGCAAAGTAATGGAATATCATGAGTTTTATTTAAGTAAAGTTGCTCGTAGCCTTTAGACGTAACCGAATCAAATAATGGGGTGATAAAACGCTCTGTCGGCCCTATAATCGCAAGTTTTTTTTGTCGTAAGTAATGGGCGAATAAAACACGCATTTGTTGATCGGTTAATGGGCTTGAAAATTTTAATAAATATTCAAAGCTATTATTCACTTTAGATTTTTGGCTATCAATAATTAAAAAACCAAGCTCAAGTTCGTCAGTAAAATCGATTTCTGTATGATGGTCAAATAGCCATAAATAGACTTTATTCGCGTTGACATCTTTTAATTCATGTGGCGTTTGAATAACAACCTTTTGGTTGTTCATCTTTTCAATAATAGCGGTAATGCCAACTTCTTTTTTTCCTTGTGTTGTCATCCCCATAATTGGATTGATAAAGACTTTACAAGAAGAGTTAAGTTTCTTTAACTCATTAATTATTCTGTTTTTATTAACTAAGGGTTTAGGTTCAGTTTTATCTATTCTGAACTCTGAAAATTCACTTTCGCTTTCGCTTTCATCTTCACTCTCCCCTCCGCTGACAATTTTACCTTTATTCGACGCCCTAAGTTGTGCATCTTCATAAACTTCATAGTATAGCGCTGTCGTATAAAGGTTTTGGTATTCAACAAGTTTTTGCTTGAATAACTCTCTACCTGCATAATCAAGATAGTGTTTAACTTTGTTATGTTCAACTATTTCGCAATCAGAAAAAATCAACCGTAAATCAATAGGTTTAGTTGCTTGTTGAGCAAGCTTTTTGATTTCATTTTTAACAGCGAGGTGTCGACTAGCATCTTCTTCAGGTAGGAGTTTTTTAACAAGATACTCTAATCTGTCGTTGCTGGCATAAGGAACCAAGCTTAATATTTGCTTTTCAAATCTTTTTAAGTGAGGGCTTATGACACTGCTCATTAATCGTTGTACCTCATATTTTTAACAGAATTACATTAGAAGGGATCCAATCAATAACTCGTTAATGTTACTCGTTTAATCTTAGTGCATATTAGCGAATAAAGGCTAAATAAATGTACCCTTAACGAATAGTCGATCTATCAAGTATATATATATCGGTTCCTCTGTCACCATACTTTAATACTTTTTAAGTATCTGTTTAAATAAAGCAGAAGATTTTTCAACCTAAAAAAGCGTATATTATCAACAAATGAATACTTGCACCGCCAATAACAAAGCAAAACGCGTAAGTATCTATCCTAAAAAATAAAGGCTTAATTCACTAACCTTAATAGTTTGCTTAAATTTATGATGAGGAAACAGATTATGAGTATAAATTATTTTATTAAAGAGCCTTTTTATGAGTACTAGTCGTTGAACAGCTAAAAGGTAACATCAATAACGAGACGTCTTTATTTACAAGTCGGTTGTTCTAATCAAAAAATAGGAAGGCCAGATCTCTCGAACCTCACTTTCCCAATTGGAGTCAACTTTGCCATTAGGTAATTGTAAAAACCAGTATCTAGCCCATTTATGAACAACCTTCCCTGATTTACTTAATTTTAATGGCGAAAATCGACGCTGATAAAGCTTTCCTTCATACTCAACAACCGCGTTATTTTTAGCTCTTTTATATAAGCCCTCTAATGCTGAACTGATTAGCTCTACCGAAGATAATGCCAATATGCCTTGTTCTTTTAAGCAAGAGAGTATCGCCGCTTTTTTTATACTTTTCTGCATATAATCATCAATGTAGGGTGTATATACCATGCCCGTTAAACCATAAATAGAGGCTCTTTCTCTATCAGCTAAAGCTTTTAAAGGTATAATTAACTGATTAATATCATGTAATTCGCTGATAACATGCAGCTTGGGGATCACTTTAGACAATAGCTACGCTCTCATTAATTTTCATTAGTTTCTCATTAGCTTGGTGGATCAATATTATTGGCAATGCTGTTGTTTAAGCGAAACCAGCCCGCTATAGAGTATCTGTCTCGCTTGGCGGGTAATACTTCATGTGGAAACTCTTCACTTAAAAATATTACTATTGTGCCAAAACTTGGTATTACCTTTATTTGACTATTATCAACAACGGTAGAAATGCGAGACTTTTTATCATAAATAACTAACTCGCCGCCATCATCTGCAGACCACTGTTGATTGAGATATACCACTACTGATAACACACGATTACCTTCACCTTTAAAGGCATCTTTGTGCCGCTTATAAAAATCACCTTTAGCATAATGAGCAAAATGACTTTCAAAAGAAAATAAACCGAGAAACAAACGCCTATTCAAATAAGCTTGTAGTGATTCTGTCCATTTTATCCAAGCACAACTTGCTGGATTGTTATGAGTTATCCAGCTAATTTCGTCTGTACGAATAAAGTCATTAATCATATGACCTTTAGCTCGACCTATACCTGCACGTTTAAATTTATCCGTTGGAAGTTCGATAATATGCTGTAGTAACAAGCATGTTAAATCTTCGGGCAAAGCATAAGGGCGAATACTGTATCCCTTTTCAACGATGTCATTGGATATTGATTCAAACAGTGATGTGTCACCGCCAGAATAAGTGGTATGGGCTAGGTTCAACTACGTCCTGTCTTAGGAAGTAAAACTAACATTTAATTGATAATCTAATAAAGTGGAATGTAAACCATAATAGCACTTTGACTATATATTAGCGTAAGCTTTCTTAGTAATAAATGGTTTAATAATTCGCTTTGCAAAACCCCCTATTCATTCCTACAGTTAACTATATAAAATTTGCAGTAGAGAATAATAAATTCAAGGATAGAATGTGGAAGTTATTAACCAACTAGTGAAAAAAACATCTAAACAGTTTACAACTCATATCTTAAATTCAGGAATAAAATGTGGGATCAGCAAAGATATTACGGACCCACAAGGGAAAAGAGTATTTTTAAAAGCAGGAACTGAAATTACAGATAAAATTAAAATAAGATTAGATAACTTACAAAAAGAAGGCGTTATAGGGCATGAAGATGTCATTTCTCTTACTCAGAAACAATCAGCCCAAGATTTATTAAGCCCTATTCTCGAACTTGCAAAAAAAAACCCTGTGTTAAATAACTTTCAATTAAAAGAAACACTTGCGACTATTTCTGAATATATAAAGCAAGACTCTATTCCTAAAAAAATTGTTGACCATCTAAAGATATTTTCTCATTTGAACCCTCCAGCTTATGAGAATACATTATTAAATTTGGTTTTTGGCACTCATATTGGTAAAGCAAATAACTATTGTGCAACCGAATTATTCGAACTAATATCCGTACTGTTTTTCGAAAACATAGGTTATGCCCGATTAAATAGAAATATGAAAGACGCACAGTTAGTTCATCCTATTTTAAGCAAAGAAATTGTTAAAATTGCGGGGTTAGAAAATAAGTTAGTGTTAGAGTCCATAGAGCAGCATGAGGAAAAGCTCGATGGTTCTGGGTATCCAAAAAAATTAACACAAATGCATGAGTATGCTCAAATTTCACAAATAGCGAACCAGTATTCACAAATCACTCAAAAAAGTAAAAATATTAACACTGCCATAGGAGAACTTTATTTATTGGGAGAAGGGTTTGACTTTAGAACGAGTCAGAAAAAAAGTGCTCTTTATTCTTATCAATTACAAAAGCCCCTCTTATCAATTATGCAAGAGAATATACAAACCAATGTGCGCCAACACGCCTATGGTAATCATTTGTACGACCAACTATCAAAAGTAATTAAATGGACCAATACACTTAATGATACCAATGCTGAAATGAACTTCATTCAAGCCAAACTTAGAAGTGCACTATGGATATCAGAGACATCTCAACACCCATTTCAAATTAGTCGAGAAGAACTCAAAGATAATCAAATTTGTTCTATGTTTATAAACGACGCCAGAAAATTAGTCCTTCAAATATCTCAATTTGCAAACCACTTCAACCAAATACTTCATTACCCCATTAAAATTGACAACATTTCAACCAATAAAGAATATTTTTTAACGTTAATCAATCCGACAACTTAATCAAAATAGTCTTTAGTGGTCACTATAGGATAAGTAAATTAAATACCGCCCATACAAAGATATTTAATTTCTAGATAATCATCAAGGCCATACTTAGAGCCTTCTCGCCCGCTACCTGATTGCTTAACTCCACCAAAGGGAGCGGCTGCATTAGAAATTAGTCCCTCGTTAATACCTATCATTCCAAATTCTAGTGCTTCTGATACTCGCCAAACACGTCCAATATCTCGGGCATAAAAGTAAGCTGACAAACCGTATTCAGTATCATTGGCAATTTCAATGGCTTCTTTCTCTGATTTAAAACTGATAATAGGCGCCACAGGGCCAAAAATTTCATTGGCAGCAATTGCCATATCATTGGTTACATTAGCTAAAACGGTGGGTAGGTAAAAACAATTACCCATTTCAGATTGCCCCCCTGTTAGTAATTTAGCACCAGAATTAAGAGACTTGGCAACTAACTTTTCGACATCTTCAACAGCCGCAGTAGACACCATAGGGCCAACATACACGTTATCATCTAAACCATTACCTACTGTCAACGCTTGAACCGCTTTTACAAATTTTTGGGTGAATACTTCTAAAACTGTTTCTTGTACCAAAATACGATTAGTACACACACACGTTTGACCGGCATTGCGATACTTTGAAGCGATAGCGCCTTGAACTGCCGCGTCAATATCTGCATCATCAAAAACAATAAATGGCGCGTTACCACCAAGTTCCATCGATACTTTTTTAACTGTAGAAGCACATTGCTTAATTAAAGCTTTACCCACTTCTGTTGACCCCGTAAA
Source organism: Cocleimonas sp. (assembly GCA_036960615.1). Classification (GTDB taxonomy): domain Bacteria; phylum Pseudomonadota; class Gammaproteobacteria; order Thiotrichales; family Thiotrichaceae; genus Cocleimonas. The sequence goes on from JBALXO010000106.1 coordinate 9,257, forward strand.
AGTAAACTTAGCCACATCAGGGTGAGTGGTTAACACTTCCCCCATCGCACGTGAGTCGGTTCCAACGACGACATTAAAGACTCCGTCAGGTATACCAGCTTGCTTTGAAAGCTCCGCCAAGGCTAGCGCCGACAAAGGGGTAAGCGAAGCGGGTCTAACAACGAAGGTACATCCAGCAGCTAGTGCAGCGGCAGCTTTTCGCGCAATCATTGCATTAGGAAAGTTCCATGGCGTTATTGCGGCAACAACACCTACTGGTTGCTTGATTACAACAATTCGCTTATCGGTGCTTAAGGCTTGTATAGTGTCACCATAAACTCGCTTCCCTTCTTCAGAGAACCACTCAATAAATGAGCCTCCGTAAACAATTTCACCCTTAGATTCAGCTAAGGGTTTCCCCTGCTCTAATGTGAGTATTTTAGCTAATTCATCTTGATTTTTTATAACAAGGTCGAACCATTTTCGCATTAATATCGCACGTTCGTTTGCTGGCTTTTGAGACCAAGCAGCTAAGGCACGCTTAGCCGCTTGAACTGCTTGTGTCGTTTCATCAACGCCAGCATTTGAAACGCTTGCTACTACACTGTTGTCAAATGGATTCGTTACGTCAAATTTTTCCAGAGACGATAACCATTGGCCGTTAATGAAAGAGCCATTTTTTAATAAACTTGATTGATGCATAATTTCGCTCTTTGTATGTTGTTGTGACACTAAATAAAAAACTTAGTTTGCGTAGCCACTGCCAATGGCACTTAAAGGGAGTTCCAATTCAAGTTCTGGTACTTGATTACCTATCCAAGCAATAAAAGTATTGCTATTAGGGCCTGGGAAAATACTGTATTCATGTAACCAAGGATAAAGGGCTATAGCTGATTTAATTTTAGGAATAAGCTTTGCTGCTTTATCTCCTTTAATAGAAAGTAATAATGTAGGTTTTGACCCATACCAATATCTGTCAGGTGTGAGTGTCTCATATTGCTTTATTGCCGAAAGGCCTCGCCTAACTTGCCAACCCGTAACCTCATAAACACTATATTGAGTCGCTTGCTCTTCTTTTATTGCGACCCAGGGATGAACCGCAAACCAACCACGCCAACTAAAAGCGTCAGCAGCATAGAATTCTATAATAGCCCGGTTATCTTCACTCGGTAATGAAGCAATGCCTGCTGGCTCTCGACTAGCCGTGCGCCAGTTGCTATTAGTACAAGCGCTGAGTAGTAATACAACGCAGATAATATTCCAATATCTCATATATTCTATTCTTATATCTTCTTTAAGCTATAGGATGTTATTGCCCAACATTATAAAGCTATAGCAGTGGTTAATAAAATTAAAAGTAGCAGTTATTTGGTTAGTGGTAAATCTATTAAGACGTAATTTTAACTAATGAGTAAAACGGCACATTGTGCAAACTTTTAAACATGAATGTATAATTACAACAGCTTTGCCACATAATAGCCTTTAGCTTTACCATCAAATTCCAGAAATAAAGCGGAATATTTATATAAAAGCAAACGTTACCCTTTTTTCTAATGAAAGGTGTTTACGACAGAGCGGACGTTAACATCAATAGTTTCCTCGGTTAAGTGCATCGTTCAAAAGAAATAGATCTTCCTTTAAGCTGAAAGAAAAATCAAAAACTCAGAACATTTTATTACGGCACTATTTTTTTATGAGATATGTCGTGGAGATTCGTTAGACATAGCCACAATGAATACATCTTAATTATGTTAAAACATTCTGTTAGAATAATAGGCTATTGATTAAAGGACACCGAGGCAGCATGTCAGAATTTAAAGAATTTTCACTTTTAGAGTCAATTATTGATCGCGTTACTCTTAAGGGCTATAAAGAGCCCACACCGATCCAAAAAGAATGTATTCCGGCTCTTATTGATGGGAATGATCTGCTTGGTATAGCGCAAACAGGAACAGGAAAAACGGCGGCTTTTTCATTACCAATTATCAATAATTTTGGTCGGAATAAAATAGACATACAAGCCAAGAGCACGCGTTCGCTGATACTAACGCCCACGAGAGAGCTTGCCTCACAAATAATGCAAAACATTGATGACTATTCTGATGGTTTAGGGCTTAAAACTAAGGTTGTTTACGGTGGTGTAGGAAGACAAAATCAAGTTGACTCTATCGCACTTGGACTTGATATTTTAGTGGCAACCCCTGGAAGGTTATTGGATTTAATTGAAACGGGCGATATAAATTTTAAAGCGTTAGAAGTATTTGTGTTAGATGAAGCAGATACAATGCTTGATATGGGGTTCTTTAAGGATGTTCAAACCATCATATCTAAACTGCCAAAGAACAGACAAACACTATTGTTTTCAGCTACTATGCCTGCTGAAATAGAGATACTAGCGACAGCAATATTAACGGATCCAACAAAA
>JBALXO010000107.1:0-11539 GCA_036960615.1 Cocleimonas sp.
GTATCTGTACCAATAGTAATTCTCAAATACTCACTAATCCGTGGTTTATTGAAATACCTTACCAAAATACCTTTGTCTTTTAATTCAAGATAAAGCGCTTTTGCATTTTTATTGGTTTTACTTTGATCTGGTTTAGCAAATACGAAATTTGCTTTTGATGGCAGTACTTCAAACCCTAAGGCAGTTAAAGCTTCAGTTGTGCGTTCACGAGTGATGATGATTTTTTTACTACTTTCTTCAAAGTGAGCTTTATCTTCCATTGCCGCTGCGCCACCTGCGATTGCTGCTCGGTCTAATGGATAAGCATTGAATGAATTTTTTACCCGCTCTAAGGCTTCGATTAAGTCTGCATTGCCTACAGCAAAACCTACACGCAAACCAGCCAATGAACGTGCTTTTGAAAACGTTTGCACCACTAATAAATTAGGATATTGATTGATTAAAGCAATTGCCGTATCCGCGCCAAAATCGACATAGGCTTCGTCAATTAAAACAGGTGAATTGGGATTAGCTTTTACAATTGTTTCTATTTCTCCTAACGAAAGCGCGATTCCTGTTGGTGCATTTGGATTAGGGAAAACAATCGCACCATTTTCTTCGGCATTTAGGTAGTCATCTGTTTTGATAGTAAAGTCATCAGCCAATGGTATTTTGTTAGGCTTAATATCAAACAGCTTGCAGTAAGATGGATAAAAGCTGTAGCTGATATCAGGGAATAGCAATGGCTTTTCGTGTTTTAGTATTCCTGCAAAAGCATGTGCTAACACTTCGTCAGAGCTGTTCCCGACGAACACTTGATTAAACTCAACACCATAGAAGTTAGCAATCGCTTGCTTTAGTTCGCTTGCATTCGGGTCTGAATACAAACGCATAGATTCGCCTGAGGCTTCTTGCATCGCGGCAATCGCTAATGGTGAAGGCGGATATGGGTTTTCATTGGTATTGAGCTTTATATATTGTTGATCTTGCGGCTGTTCGCCAGGCGTATACGGATCAAGTTCATGTGTTCGTGCGCTCCAAAACTTATTCATAATATTCTCTGACTATTTGTAGGTTAATCAATATATTGATTATCAAGCGTCCTTGATATTGAAGCAATAACCATTAAAGAAAAAGTGCCAAAAAGGTAGGGGGTGTCTTTTCATCTAATTTCTGCAGTCTAAAACACATTAAACTAAATGGTATTACCCTAAATAAAGTAGCATTAGAGATAACACAAATATCGAGAAAGCATTACCAACAACCACTATAGAAGCTACTTCAGTGGGTTGCTGTTGATATTTTTCGGCGAACATATAATTTAATACAGCAGGAGGTAGAGCCGCAAACATCAACAGTTGTACTCGCTGAAAAGGCTCCAACGGTATAAAGAATAAAATACCAAATGCCACAATGACGCTAACTAAAGGACAAACGATCGCACCAAGTATACCAATACGCCATGCTTTTAAATCAACTGTTGTCATACGCACACCCAGAGCAACGAGCATCAAAGGAATCGCAATTTGCGCCAACATTTCGATAGGTTTATGAATGGTTGCGGGAATCTCCCATTGCGTAAAGCTAATCACCAGACCAATAATTGTAGCAACATTAACCGGCATTTTTAGTAAATTCCACCATGAAATTTTGCCGCCTACAATGTAAGCACCTAAGGTAAAATGTAATAAGTTTGATGACAAAAATAGCACCACTGCAGCGCCTAAAGCTTCATTACCCCAAGCTAATATCGCTAATGGCAAGCCCATGTTTCCACAGTTATTAAACATCATTGATGGCACAAACATTGGCACTGAAAGTTTAAACCCTTTTGCTATAAACCATGCGAGCACACCAGATAGCAATACTACTGTAATGCCGGCTAACGCCAGAGGTTGATAGTCAATTAAGTTAAATGATTTACGTGATAATGCATCAATCAATAACGCTGGAATGAAAACATCCATATTCAGACGATTAGCAAATTCCATGTCGATCGGACGTGTTTTTGCATAAAGATAGCCGATTAAGATCAATACAAATATCGGAAATAGAACGGGGAATAATATAGACATTAGTACACGCCCTTTTCGCCTTCTGGGCGAGTGTAATACCATTTCATAAACCACATATACTGCTCTGGTTTTTCTGAGATGAGTGCTTCTAGTGCTTGATTCATATTAGTGGCGTCTGCTACCGCGTCTTTAGATGGATAATTCTCTAATGCAGGACCGATGTGTGTAATGTATTTTTGTTGGTTAACATCAAAATAAACAAACATTGGCATTGCCACTGCTTTACCCATTTTGGCTAAACGCGCAGTGGTTGTTAGAGTTGATTTATCTTTATTATAAAATGGTGCAAAAACAGAATTTTCACGACCTAAGTCCTCATCAGGTAGAAAGATCATTGCACGCTCAGGCGACATGGATTTTACAATTTTTCGCAAGCCTTCTTCACGTGCTACCACCAAGCTAACGTGACGACAACGGCTGCGTGCAACTATCCAATCCAGTACTGGGTTTTTTGATGTTTTATAAGAACCAAAAATATCGTAATGATAACCAATTTGAGGTGGTGCAAACTCCAACATAACACTGTGAGCGAGGAGTAACATGACTGTTTTATTTCCGGCCATTGCTGTATCTACATGTTCTTTGCCTTGGATTGCAGACATTGATGCCAAACGTTTTTTTCCTGCAAAAAAGATGACGCTGTAATTCACGATGGCACAGCCGTACCATTGCAAATGTTTAAGGGCCATCTTCTCACGCTGACTTTCAGACAAATCAGGAAAAGCAATTTTTAGATTAGTATTTACGGTATGTCGACGTTTCTTATTGTTGTTATAAATATAAGAGCCAATTTTTCTGCCAATCGCATGACGTACTGACGTGGGAAATAAAGACACAATCGCAGCTAAACCTAAGCCTAGCCATGCTGGCCAATTTTTGGGATGAAGCAGTGATAATGTAAAAGGTAGTCCGCAGCGTTGGGTCATCTAAATTCATTTATTTTTTAGCTAGAAAGGTGATTATAAATGAATAAAAAGACACCCCCCACCTTTTTAGTGAACTTCACGTTTTGTTTTTTTAAAACGTAGAATTCAATTATGTCGCTGTTGTTTAGCGGCGTGTATGAAATAGGTTTAAATCCTATAATATAATTCCAAAATACTACTCGCTAGAATTTTTCTAATGTTAGTTAGATAGCTCCACGAAACTTATGATCAATCTCGTTCTCATTGAAATAACTTTCCAACCACGTTGAAGCTTTATCTACTTCTGCCTCAGGGCCTTTGAGACCAAAATCAATGAGATTACCTCGCTCTTTGGTGCTCGGTAAACTCGATATACCGACACCATCAAAACTTGAAATAATTTCATTCATCATATTCACAAGACTGCTTTCTGGCACACCTCGTACATCCCAGCGCCATTCAACATTGGGATTTTTATTAAACAAATGTGCGTAATGCGTATCTAAAACCCATTCAACCATCGGCCATGACATATTAGGAAAACCAGGCACAAAATGATGGTTTGCCAATTTAAAGCCTGGTACCTGATTGATAGGATTAGGAACAAGTTCTGCATTTTCAGCCATCTCAGCCATTAAAATACGATGCGGATAAACGCTATCCCCAAACTTCTCTACCAGCAGTGCTTTGGCTTCAGGATGACAAATAAAATTTTGTTCGAAGGCTTCTGCCGCGGCAGCACGTGTTTGATCGTCTGGTGTAGCACCAATCCCGCCAAAACTAAAGACAACTTCAGGCAACATTTTTGTTTGATTTAAAGTATCTACGATTTCTTTGCGAGTATCCCCGATAATCCGAACCCAAGCTAAACTCATGCCACGTTTACGAAGCATTTTGAGAACACTCGTCATATGCTTATCTTGTCGAACGCCACTTAGTAGCTCGTCACCGATTAAGATGAGTCCGACTTTTTGATCTTGAGTTGAAATATCAGACATTACATTTTTGCGCCTTTCTCAAGAGCACGCTGTTTTGAAATGCCACATTGCTTCTCAGCTTCTGCTACTGTCCAATCCGTAGCGGTTTCAGTCCAGCCTTGCGTATGCAATTGCACTAAGTCAGCTAATGCTTGAATATGGTCAGGATGGTCGTTCATACAAGGAATTAAGTGATATTTTTCACCACCTGCTTCCATGAAATATTCACGGTTTTCCATATTCATTTCTTCTAATGTTTCAACGCAATCTGATGGGAAACCAGGGCAGACTACGTCAATGGTCTTAACGCCTTCGCCGGGAAGTCCCATCAAGGTTTTATCAGTGTAAGGTTTAACCCACTCAGCTTTGCCAAAACGCGATTGGAAGGTCAGTCGCCATTGGCTTTCTTCCAAGCCTAATTTTTCTGCGATCAAACGTCCTGTTTTGTGGCAATGGCAAGAATACGGATCACCCAATTCTACATTCCTTTCTGGTAAGCCATGAAAAGACATTAATAAAACGTCATTTTTACCATTCTTTTTCCAATAGGTTTCAATGCTCTTCGCAATCGAATTTATATAAGAAGGATCATCGTGATATTGACCAACAAAACGCAATTCAGGAATCCAACGTTTTCCCATGTAATGTTTGTAGACAGAATCAAACGTAGTTGCAGTAGTGGTTGCAGAATATTGCGGATACAAAGGTAAAATCAAAATACGTCTAGCGCCTTTTGCTTGGAGCGCATCTAAAGCTGATTCAATACTCGGATCACCATAACGCATTGCCAACTCAATATGCACTGGTCCGTTAAAGCGTACTTGCATCTCTTTTTGTAATAATTTTTGTTGCTGCTGACTGTAGTGCATCAATGGTGAACCTTCATCCATCCATACTTTTGCATAGTTAGCCGCACTCTCTTTTGGGCGCTTTGGTAAAATGAAAGCATTAAGAATAATCCACCAAATAATCTTGGGGATTTCAATCACTCGTCCATCCGATAAAAACTGCTTTAAAAACTTACGAACGGCTGGTGGAGTAGCCTCTGCAGGCGTTCCTAAATTGGTTAATAAAACCCCTGTAATCGGCGCTTTACCATGAAAGAAAGTCTTATCACTTTTAACTTTTGCCACAATCTTTTCCAATTTTTTCAAAAAATGCAGAATAACACAGAATTATTCACTGTTATGAATCCCTTACAATGATTGTTCTGTAAGGATGCATCGTTAAAAATAAGCAAAAAAAAACGACTAATAAAACCGTAAGAAACCCTTACCATTTAGGCATTTGCAGTTTATACTTGCTTTCCGGTTTAAAAACGTCCGATTAGAACGGCTTTTTATTAAAAACCTTATTTACATAGAAAGAAATTTAAACAAATGTTTAAGTACAAAACTTAAACAAAAACTTAGGCAGAAATTATGGCACGTGTAACAGTAGAAGATTGTTTAGAATTTGTAGATACTAACTATGAGTTAGTTCTAAAAGCATCGAAACGCGCAAGAGATATCTCTGAAGGCGCCCCTGCTTTAGTTGAAGAAGATAACGATAAACCTGTAGTGATCGCTTTACGTGAAATCGCTGAAAACGTTAGTGCTGAAGAAGTACTAGGTGTTGTTGCAGCTCCTGATGAGATGACTTTCGATCAAGATCAGTCTCAAGAGCCTATTGAAATTAGTATTTCTTGATGTAGAAAACCACACTCTGTAAAGTAACTTTAAATTTATTTAAATTATAATTTTATTTGAAACTTCCAGAGCCGTTATCTTACAAGAATAATTATGCCTAAAGACGCATCTCCATCGTGTATTAGTTCGACTGACCTTATAGAACAGGTTGGTCGATACATGAGCAACGAGGATGTTGATAAGGTTAATAAATCCTATTTACTTGCTTTTAAAGCACATGATGGCGTCATCAGGAAATCTGGTGAAGCCTACATCTTTCACCCGATTGCCGTAGCCTATACTCTCGCTGATTTACACATGGATGTTGATACCGTTTGCGCGGCACTCTTACATGACGTAATCGAAGATACCGAATATACAAAAGATGATATTACTGAGCGATTTGGTGAAGTCGTTGCAGATTTAGTTGATGGTGTGACAAAATTATCTGGCGGTCAATTCACTACAAGAGATGAAGCCGCCGCTGCAAGTTTTCAAAAAATGATGGCGGCAATGACACACGATTATCGTGTAGTTTTAATAAAACTGGCTGATAGACTTCACAACGTAAAGACCTTAGCTGTAAGAAGCCCTGGCTCAAGACGCCGAATAGCAAAAGAAACCTTAGATATTCACGTGCCACTTGCACGACGCATGGGCATGAATACCTTGCGTAAAGATTTACAACTAAATGCATTTAGACATTTATATCCATGGCGTTCCGCACGACTTGAAAAAGCGATGAATAAACTGGTCTCTGACAACGCGACAGAGCATCAAGAAATTCTAGATACTATTAAAAAGGGTCTTGCTGATAAAAATATTGAAGGAAACGTCTTTAGCTGGGAAAAAAATGCCTACAAACTTTATAAACGTATTAGCAAAGGCAAAAGTCATAAACAGTTAAACAAATTCACAGAATCATTAGAACTTCGAGTTTTAGTCAATAATTCACTCGATTGTTATGCAGCCTTGGGAATCGTGCATCAACTATTCCACCCTAAAGTAGGATCTTTCAAAGACTTTATTGCGACACCAAAAGGTTATGGCTTCCAAGCCTTACAAACAGCCTTGATCACTCCTCAACGCCAACTCATTTTTGTACAAATCCAGAGTACTGAGATGCATCAGATTGCTCAATATGGGATTACAGCATCTAAGCGCTTTCCTGAATTATTGCATTCGTCAGGCAGATCACAAATGTACCTTGACCGCTGGTTAGAGCAAGTTGAAGAGATTCAAAATATTACGGGAACAGCCGCTGAATTCCTTGAGGATATGAAGGCTGATTTATTTCTTAGTGAAATATATGTCTCAACACCTAGAGGTGAAGTCAAAGTATTACCAAAAGGTTCGACACCAGTTGATTTCGCTTACTCTATTCATACCGAAGTGGGTGATAAATGTGTTTCTGCTGTCATTGATGGCGAGCCTGCTAGATTGAATGCAAGATTAGCTAATGGCGCAACGGTGTTGATTTTAACTGATCAAGATGCAGCACCCAGTCCCACATGGTTAAATTTTGCTATTACTGCAAAAGCGAGATCATCGATTCGCAGTTGGATTAAAAAACGTAAATCGCATGAATTTATCGCTATAGGACAAAAGATATTAGAAAAAGCTTTGGCCAGTTTTAACCAATCATTAAAGTCCATTCCTGACGAAAATATAATCAACACATTAGCGACTCTTAATCTAGAAGATGAAAAAGCCTTATTTACGAGTATTGCTAATGGTAACCAATCAGCAAAACTGGTTGCCAAACGTTTACTGGATAATGATGGACTCGCATCTTTGGATGAAAATCATAAAGATCAGTTATTACTCATTAAAGGCACTGAGGGCTTGGCGGTAAATTTACAAAAATGCTGTTACCCAATTCCAGGTGACACGATAGTTGCTCATCCGAATAAACACACTGGTTTAGAAGTACATCGGGATAATTGTCCAACGCTAGCACGTACTAGTAATTCACTACAAAAAGATATTTTTAGTATCGCTTGGGTGGATGACACCAGCAAAGAATCTCACTTTTTAGCCGCGCTTAATTTACAAGTAAAAAATCGTATTGGGGTTTTATCGCACATTACTGACCTGCTTGAAAAGATGGATGTTAATATCGAAGATATCAATATCAGTGGTGACAAAGAAATGAAAGACATGTACTTCCTTATTCAAGTCCGAGATGGCTCTCATCTACGCTTAATCGCAGAATCTCTTAATAATCAATCTCACGTACTCGATGTAGTTCGAGTATTCGATGACAAAAATCATAGCTAACATTAATTAACATACATAAAGGATATCTAACCATGGCACGAGAAATTATTTCTACTTCAAAAGCACCTGCGGCACTAGGCCCTTATTCTCAGGCAGTTAAAGTTGATAATACTGTTTATATTTCAGGACAAATACCATTGGTTCCTGAAACTATGGAAGTGGTTGAAGGTGATTTTGCTGACAATGCTCGTCTAGTATTCAATCATTTAAAATCAATTACTGAAGAAGCAGGTGGAAGTATGAATGATATTACTAAGGTAAATATTTTTCTTATTGATCTGGCAAATTTCCCTGTCGTAAACGAAGTAATGGCTGAATTTTTCGACGAGCCATATCCTGCGCGTGCAGCAATTCAAGTAGCCGCTTTACCAAAAGGTGTAGTGGTTGAAGCAGACGCGGTGATGGTACTTTAATTGGTTTAAATGAGGGGGGTTTGGCTTTATACAGACACCCCCCTACTATTTGCCTGTTTTCAATTAAATGTAAACAGGATAAATTGGAAAAATGAACATGAAACAGCAAGCAAAAATAGCGCTCTATCCTGGTACTTTTGATCCTATAACCAATGGTCATATTGATCTTGTGCAGCGGGCTGCTAACTTGTTTGATGAAGTTATCGTTGCGATAGCCTCTAGCCAAAAAAAGCAACCACGCTTTACACTTGAAAAGCGCATTGAGCTAGCAGAAAAAGTACTGGCTCATTGCCCCAATGTTACAGTCAAAGGCTTTAACATTCTGTTAGTTGATTTCGCAAAAGAACAAAATGCGACAGTCTTGATTCGTGGATTACGTGCTATTTCTGACTTTGAATACGAATTCCAGCTAGCCAGTATGAACCGTACCTTAGCACCTGAAATTGAATCTTTATTTTTAATGCCTGCAGATGAATATTCTTTTATCTCATCATCATTAGTCAAAGAAGTGGCAGTGTTGGGTGGAGATGTTTCAAATTTTGTTCATCCATTGGTTGATGCCGCATTGAAAAGTCATCTCGACTAAATTTTCATCTATTACCTTGTAAAGCATTATTTATCCCCGATATTCTATGCTTACTGTTAAGTTATATTTAGCAATGATAAAATATTATCATTGCTAATATTTAAGATTAAGGAACTACCAAATGTCATTACTAATTACTGACGAATGCATAAATTGTGATGTATGTGAGCCCGAATGCCCGAATGAGGCAATTTACATGGGCGAAGAGATTTATGAAATCGATCGTGACAAGTGTACCGAATGTGTTGGCCACTATGATGAACCACAATGTGTTGAAGTGTGTCCGGTTGATTGCATCCCAAAAGATGAAAATAACCCAGAAACTCAAGAGCAACTGATGTTGAAGTACGACCATCTGATGTCTTTATAATTTTTAAAATTACTGTTTAAAAAAACATTATGATTATTACGCTCTCACCTTCAAAAGGACAAGATTTCGACACGCCAACGCCATCGGAATTATTCACCCTGCCTGAGCAATTAGACGACTCGCAATTATTGATTAACGAAGCCAAGAAATTGGATATGGAATCTGTGCGCGAGTTGATGTCTGTGAGTGAGAATATATCAACGCTTAATGTGCAGCGCTTCCAAGATTGGCAGTTACCTTTTAATACCAACAACGCTAAAGCAGCTTTATTTGCATTTAAAGGTGATGTTTATTCTGGTATCGAAAAAGATAAATATGATGATGGCGACTTAGCTTATGCTCAAGATCATCTGCGCATCTTATCTGGACTCTATGGTGCTTTACGTCCGATGGATTTAATTCAGCCATATCGACTAGAAATGAAAACGCGATTAGAAAATCCACGTGGTGAAAATCTTTACCAGTTTTGGGGCGATCGCATTACCGATAAACTAAACGAGGGTTTGCAGCAACAAGAAGAAAAAACTTTAGTTAATCTAGCTTCGAACGAGTACTACAAATCAGTAAAGCCTAAACTGATTGATGGCAGAATTTTGAATGTTGCCTTTAAAGAAGAAAAAGACGGAAAGAGTCGCATTCTCGCAGTTTATGCTAAAAAAGCGCGCGGCATGATGACTGACTTTATTTTAAGAAATCGCATTGAACATGCTGAAGATATGAAAGACTTTGGAACCGCAAACTATAAGTTTTCAGCATCTGAATCGACTGATGACAACTGGGTATTTAGCAGACCACAGCCTAAACCAGCTAAATAGTCTTTAAATGACACCCCCCACCTTTTTAGGTGTTTTTCTTCTTACAAATTAAGAATCTACATTTCTACGAAAAATAGTCGCTACTTTCCAATACCCTATCGGCTGCACCACGGCTTCTTAGCTGTTAAAAATATTTAAGAAGACACCTTCCTACTTTTTATGGGTTTTCAAAACAAGCGATCCTTCGGGCAATCGTCGCTGCGCTCCAACATTGTCTCGTTAAAGCTCGGTTAGCTATTTTAAGCAATCATCAATCTTAGCTATTTCTTAAATTTATCCGCCCACCAGAGTCTAGCCCTCAAACCCCATGCGCTGGTTAAGCCAACTTCCGCAAAACGAATATTACCTTCACCATCAATAATGTAACTGGTCGGTACGCCTTTAACACCAAACAAATCGCCCAAACGATTATCTTTATCTACGATAGTGGGCCAGCTTTCTAAACCTCTTTCCTCCATATGCTTTTTTACTTCTGTCTTATCACCAGATTGATAAGCCACAGATAGCATTGGCCAGTCCTTTTGTATATTACTCATACTGCCTTCTTCAATTTTGCAAAAGGGACACCAGCTTGCCCAGAAATGTAAAATGAATGGCTTACCGCGGTAATCTTCTAAATTAACCGTTTCTCCATTCAGCATCACACTTTGAAAACTGGGAGCTTCCCCCACAACTAAGTCCTTCTGCTGCCAAGCTCGTATTCCAAAAACAATGCCTACGATTAAAAGGGCTTCGAACAGGTAGCGAAACCAGCGTCTCTTTTTCTTAATGGGTTCATTAACAGTATTGGTATTCGTCAACATAGCTGGAATTTCTTAAATTAATATTTGAGGAGCTTAACATAAGGTTTAGTTCTTAATCACATTGAAAGCTCTGCATTTATAGGCCTATACATAAACCTCGTGCATAAAAAAAGCCACAGTAAACTGTGGCTTTCCCGATCATCCTTGATCTTTTACATCCTAACTAACTTTGTATTAATTACATTTGTAACCAGTAGGACATCCTTTGATCACATCAACGATAATTGACGATGAGTCATTGTAACCATTTGCATCAACGATGTCGTAGTAGAACATATCCATTCCAGTGAATCCTGCATCTGGTGTGTATACAATCTTGTTATTAACGATTGTTGCAGTTCCATTTGTAGGATTATCAACAGCGATGATCTTTAGGCCGTTACCAGTATCGTTACTTAAAACGTTAATGGTTACTGTCTCACCAGCATCAATCAAAACATCATCAGCATTCGCTTGAGTTTTACCACCGCCTGTTACACCTTTAACTGTAACTTCTACATTTGCAGAGTCAGTATTACCGTTTCCATCTGTGATTGTGTAGCTAAAGTTATCAACTCCGGTATTACCTTTACCACATGTATTAGATGGGGTATAGATGACCTGATTACCAGACTGCATAACCGTACCGTACATTAAGCTTCCAGCATCAACACTTACAACACTTAGGCT
>JBALXO010000108.1:0-11062 GCA_036960615.1 Cocleimonas sp.
TTCAAATAGTGAGTGCTATTGGTCTTTGCATATTCAGAAACGTTGACTTGCCTTAATCCTAATGAATCGACCCATGAAATGTTTTTGTCAGTAAAACCCTGAACTTCATCAAGTTTTTGACCTAGCCCCGATTCAGACAACCGGAATATCCGACCGGGTGAACAGGGTTTACTCAATAATGAGTCGAAATCAACAGTGCTGACTTTAGAATCTACAGTTTCAGTTTTAAAAAACTCAAGCAGGGCATAAGTAAATATTTCGATCGGCAGTTCAGGACGTTCAGATAGATTGCTAATGTAAAAACCGCCACCGTTATCTTGTATCAAATTTAATTCAGACAAAGGTGAAATAAAATGGTCTTCATCTATGTTGATACTTTTTTTCGATGGAGCAGCTTTGAGCTTTTTACTATAGGTATTTAAAAAGCAGTCAATATCTTTCTTGATAGTAGAAATATTACCCAGTTCACTATCAACGAGTTTTTTTGCATCTTCAAAACAATCAGCGATGAGCTTTGTTTTTTCAAAATGTTGCACATTTGCGAAATTAAAAAAGTAACGGTAAGCCGTCAAATGTTCAACATTAAAATTTAACCAGAAATGAACTAACCAAATTGAGCCCGGCTGTTCTAGGTAAGGATCTCTTCCATCCTCTAAGCTTTCACCACCAAAAAGATATTCGCCATTTTGTGACACAGCATGAGTAAATGAATTATTTGATCGTTCAGAATGAATCACGTTAGAAGCTTCAGCCCAATACTGAATAGCTTTAACCATATTTTTACCAACACCAAGTTTGACTATCGATTGACGAATGCTTTCTTCATCAGAACTTGATAATTTACCATTTGAATTCAAATGATTAACTGCCTTGAATAGCCATCCATAGCGTAGAGGGAAAGTGTCATGACCTGTAAACTTAGCTTTCATAGCTGATGTAGTGCCTCTGGAGAAATTGTCCAGAGCGAATACTAGACGTATTTGCAACCGAACAAAAGCATTTTATTGAAAAAGCTTTGTTTGTATACAGTGCTAAAGATTAATGTATAATTTATATTGTCGTGATTCAAAATATGCAGTAAATTCATGATAGCAAGAACAATTTTGGTTGATTTTTTGCTAATTATTAGCTTTACCACCACAAAAAAATATTGACGAATCGGATTCGTATTCTAATGATGTAAAGGATTATGATGTTAACAAAAATATTAGCAAATTATTCTCAAAATGAACTTTTAAGTTTTATACCGCAAGATGCTATAAATTTTGATCTTGCTATAGATTCAGACAGAAATCAGTTAAATGAAAGCGTAAATCATTATAATAAGCAAAAGTTAGCTTTGTTAGTCGCTAGTGCAAAAAAAGTAAAATTTTTATTTGAAGAGCCTCTTCGAATACAATTAATTGAGCGTCTGTCTCCGCATTTATTTATTGGATTATTTCTAGGATTTAAAAATAGTCACACACAAGTTAAAGCTGAATATTATGATGCAGCGATAACCTGGTCTGAAAAAAATCCACATATCTTTGCGTCTCGTTTTGACTTAAATGCTTTATATGTAGGTCAAATTAATCAAAAAAAGCCTTTTTGAAGTCACTATGTCTAATAATTGTAATCTTGCAGTGGTAGAGGATGTTGCTTTTGTGTCTAGCATGTGTCTAGCATGTGTCTTTGGTTGATTTTTGATGTATAGAACTTAAAATTATCACATTGTTAATGATATTTATTATCACTTAACAGGATGTAAGCAATCAGTATTACTTTTTTAGCAAGTTATTTTTTGTGTTGTGTAAGTTTTTAGGAGGGGTCTGATGGCGCTTATAAACAATAGCAAGTTTCCAATCAATAAGTGGTGGTTGAGTACTGGTATTAAGTTGTTGAAAACTAATCCGGATATATTTTCAACAGGTTCTCAACGTCTAGCAATGAAAGAGTTTATAGCTGGTTCTACTGTAGTAAAATCCATTAATGGGTGGATGCAATCAACACAGTTGTCAGAGAACAGCCAAAAGCTATCAGAGTTTGGTTTGATAATTGAAGATAATGATCCTCATTTAAGTAAATCTGCTACATGGTGGGCAATACATCTTCAGACAGTGTTCTCTGAAAAGGGCGAACCTTACAGCACTTTATTTAAGAACTTAGATTCATTTACAAAAGATTGGAATCTTGAGGATGATTTACAAGAAAGAATACGTGATGCACATCAGCCTGTATACGCATCAGCTAGTGTTGATACCAGTTATGATGGGGTAAGGAAATCTTTCTTTATAGATGGTCCTCTTGAGGGGTTAGGGTTAATAGATTTTAGAACCCATCGTGATAATGTTGAGTTGAAAATGGGCTCACCTAAAGTGACTGATGAGATTATTATATATGCTTTATCATTGGCTCGGTTCACATTTTTTAAATCTAGACTAAGTGTTGATTTCAATGCAATCATCGATACAGGAATAAATAATTATTTGTGTTTATCAAAATCAGATCTCAAAAAAAGTCTACAAAGAATGAGTCAAATGAATCAGTGGAAAGACTTTTTTACATTTGATCTTGCCGCAGACCTTGAGTCAATTACATTTAAAGAATCGTGTATTCCCCGTAAAACATTAATATTATTACTTCAGCAAGGAGAAGACACTTGGCTTTAGTGTCTTATAGTTGATTATGGAATTAGCATTTTTACATGGAGTTATAAAAGATACCATCAAGAAGTATCATTTACATCCTGGCTTGAGATACGTAAACATATGTTTTTCTAGTAAAAATATTAAGGTTCTCGATGAAGTTTGTACAGCTGTCAGAATCACGTTGCCTACCTATCAAGTTTGGAGTCATCCTGATACTGATTTTACTCCCTCTCATGTAGTTAGAAAAAAAGTTTACCTTGAAGAAGTAAATAATAACTCATGTGATCGCGGCTTAATTATACATAAACCAGAACAGTGGTTTGTGAATTGGTCGTTACTTGATAAACAAGCATTTTGGTCAGAAAGAGCATTAAATCACAATTCATCGAAGACCATTATTCTTTTTGCTGACAGTAATGAGTTTAGACGTCTGAATATTAACTACTATAAAGAAGTGCAACTTCCTGGGGTTGATATCTCGTTATGGCTACCGGCTAGAGCCGAATCTTAAAAGGTTGAGACAATTATGATAGTTCGTGATGTTGTTGGTTTTCATGATTCAAAAGAAGCCGCTGTTGTGTTAGAGCAGGAGTTAAATAATACCTCTTTAGTTGGAAATTATAGCCCAACACAAGCATCAATAAAGGTTTTTAAACATATATGTAAAGCCGTTTTACCTACAGCTCCAAAAGAACAGCGCGCTTTAAATCTTTATGGAAGTTATGGTTCAGGAAAGAGCCACTTGTCTGTTGTCCTAGCACAGTTATTAAGAGATGGTGCGAATACTCCTTGTTTCAAAAAGTTTAAATCAAGATTACAAAATTTGGGAGAACAAGCTTTATCAAATAATCTCGAAAAAGTCTTCCTATCAAACGAAGATGCTGATTCAAGACCCTATTTATTAGTGTCATTATATGGTTCGAATACTTCTTCAATCGGCTCAAAACTAATGGAAGGACTTTATGATTCAATTTCGAGAAATCCAAGGTTAGATGTAAAAGAGATTCTACCTGCTACTGAGTTTGATGTGTGCTTAAAGCGTTGTAATGAAATACAAGAAAAAAGTCCACATATTATAAATTCTGATTTTACTTCGATGGGAATAGAGAATTATTTCACATTAGAAGAGTTGATTTTTGGTTTAGAAGATCATCAACAGACAGCTTTAGATGACTTTCATATTTGGCATAAGAGTATTTGCTTAGGGTTAACTTTTAATATTGCAAATGAAGGCGGAAAAAACTTCATTGAAGCATATTATGAAGCAGGAATTAATCTTAGTGAAAAGTATAATTATGGTGGTATTGTTGTTTTATGGGATGAGTTTGGTGCAGCTCTTGAAGACCTAATTGGTAACCCAAATAGGAATGCAAGTGTAGAGATAATGCAGTTACAAGAGTTTGTCGAAAAAAATTGTGCTCCAGATGTAGGCCATACAATCTTTCTTGGTGTGACTCATGTTTCATTTGAAGAGTATGGCGAAAGAACAAAGGCAAATGAAGTTATAAAAGAGGGCCTATCAAAAATATCTGGACGTTTTAATACACCATTCAAAATTGAACTTAATGAGTTAGAAGCTGAAGGTTATCACCTATTAGGCATGCAGAAGTCATGGACACCAAATGGTACTAAGCTTAAGTCCATCGATTCTGAATTGAAAAATCACTTATTAGCTAATTGTTCTGAGTTAGAAATTTTCAGAAGTTTAACAGATAAATTAGATATGGTAATTGATGAGGTCTACCCACTTCATCCTTTGATGGCAGCTGGACTCTTTAACTTATCGAAGCTTGCACAAGCTAACAGAACCGCTTTGACCTTTTATAGGGACAATTCAAGTGAGATTTTAAACAGAACAATAGTTAACGAAGAACTTTGGGGGGAAGAGTTAATACGTTTACCTAAGTTAGTCGATTATTATCGGGATAGTTTTAAAAAACAAGTTCCTAGTGAATGGCGGCGTTATAAGCAAGTTATCTCAAATGTTGTGAATGATGAGGAAAGCAACAATCAATATCGAAAAGATATACTCAGCTTAATATTTCTATCACAAATTTTAGGTGAGAATTTTAATGCAACAGAAAACTTTTTAAATTGTGCTTTAAGTAGAAATAGATATCCACTTCACGAGCATTTACTTTGGTTAAAAAGTGCAGGTTTGATCTGGCGTAATAGTGTTACTGATATATGGACTCTAGCTGGAGATGGTGGTGTCGATGTTGACTCCATGATTGAAAGCAGCTGCGAAGAAAACGACTCAAAAACTCTTGAAGAGTTAATTTCAAACAATCCGAAAATGAAGAGAGATTTGTTTAAAAATTTAGGAGAACATAACTTAGATCCTTCTTCTTCAGGTATTGTTAGGACTTATAGCGTTGAGACGTTAAATAGCTCTTTTTCTGCTAATACTATAAAAAATGACCGACCAACACTTAGTGCAAAAGTATATCTAGTGCTAGCTGAACAGGCTGCTGATGTTAACACTATTATTAATAAAATTAATATTTTAAATTCCGATTTGAATTATTTTTGGATCCCATTAGACGGAGTTAACTCTGAGACGATTGAAGAGAACAATGTAAAATTAAACTTGAAAAGTTTGATTGTTAGATATTTATCTATTAATAGTATATTGACACAGTCTAACTCATTATCGGAAGATTTAATTAGGCAGCTAGATGCAAAGTGGGAGCATAGTAGACAATTAATATTAATTTTACTTTCGAGACTTTATGGCCGAGAAGGATTAAAAAATGGTAAATCTGCAATTTTTAAATCTGGCAATCTAAACAAACTGGATTGTTTAAACTGGCATAGTTTTAAATCAATTTTACAGCATGATGTTAATTTATCATATCCTAGTAGTATTTCTATTAGAGCTATGAATTTAAATGTGCTTATTGATGAGAAATATACAGGTAGTGCTAAGGTTGAGAAATTAGTTGATAGGATACTTAGGTACAATGAAAACCCTTCATATCGAACAAATGATTTACTTGGTGAAACTACAACTACCACTGAAACCGCATCACTTATAAATGGTACACTGTGCGCGAATGATATGTTTATCCATCGCACAAATGGGTGGGACTTGAAAACCCCAAATGAATTAAACGAACCTATTAAATCTTTTGTTTATGAATTAAAAAAAGAGTTTTTGAAAGCTAATAGAGATAAGTCATATCCTACATTTAGACTTCGTGAAAAATACGTATCATCTCCTTATGGTATACCTGCGTCTTCTTTAGCTATTTTTGCTGCTTATGCAATAAAAGATGAAATAAAGCGTATTAGATGGAACGGTACAATTGATTCAAATGCCGCAAAAATTTTAACGAAGGCATTCGAAGGCGGTAATAAAATTTCTTTTCGATTAATCGATTATACTGAAAATCAGCTAGAAGTTTTTAATATTATTGGTCATATTTTAAACGTTGAAAAAGGCTCGTTAATAGCTAAAACTGATTATGCTAATATGTCAGCGAAAAGGTTTCGTGAAAAAATAAAAGCCCTTAGTGATGATGTTAAAAACTCTATTAAATTATCAAAAAATGCAAAAGCTATTATTGATTTTATCGATAAGATTGGTAAAAGTAATCAAGATTTAGCTGACTTAATTCTTGAACTAAATGGATTTACTAAATTATCTAATAGTCAAGGAACTATTTTAGCTGAGAGTCTAGAATCATTTTTTGATGAATTAGATAATATTCAAAATGAAAAGCTAGTAAAAATTAAGAAAATATTTAAGTCAATTTATCCTAGTAATGATGATAAAGATATTGTAATAAAAAATCTAAGAAAATTGAGTAAACCTCAAAGCAACAGATTAGCAGACCTCTTCTGTGAAACCGATGGTTATGATTTAAAGTCATATGATAACTTGACATTGACTTTTCTAAATAAAACTTACAATGATTGTAATGATTATGACTTTGGACTTTTGCATGAAAGACTGAACCATCTACTGGGTAGTGCACGGGATTATGTCCCTCTGACAGGCAATACGGATAATGTAGGTAATACAGATAATGTAGGTAATACAGGTAATACAGGTAATGCAGATAATGCAGATAATGCAGATAATGCAGGTAATGCAGGTAATACAGGTAATACAGATATTGCAGTTAATTCGCTTGCTGCTTTGAAGAGCCAACTTAGGAATCTAGTCAACGGTTCTCACTTAAGCTTTGACATGAAAGTTGAAGCTTTACAAAGTTTAATGAATGATTTAGTAGGTAAATCGTAGTGACTATTAAATTTTATCTAGATATATATCAGGTTTTTTCTGGTGATAATCTCAATATTGTCAATATACCGTCTGACGTTGATCGTTTTAGACAGTTGATCTATAACAATTTATCTAGGAACGAAACTACAGATTTGTGTATTTACTTTCATTCGAAAACTCTATATTCACGATTCAGAGATTTTGAAGGTTTAGACGGCGTTGCTCATACAAAGATTATTGATCCTAAAAGCCTTTTTACAGAAAATAAATCTTATGAAGTGCCTGCGTGGATAACATCTTCTTTAATAGTTAGCCTAGATTTGTTAAATTATGATTATGAACAATCCTGTTTTGAAGAGTATATATTAAATGTTATAGCTCCTGATTTTATACAGTGCACAGATTTCAAATCTAAAATTGAATCTATTTGCAATAGACATCAAGGTTTCAGGAAAATACTAAATATAGAACAAGTACGTTTTTTTGTTGTATCTAAAATAGCTAACGAATTTGAGTTGGATTCAAGTAGAATCGATCATCTATTGAATTATTTGTTTAATGAACAGGATGTCAGTGAAAATCTTAAAGAATTAATGCTTCAACAGCATTTTGAAAAGTTAAGGTCTATATTATCATTTTTCAAAATTACTAAATCGTTACCACCTAGAACAATAAGTTTGGATGTGGTTAATTTACCGCTTATTGATTATTGTGAAAATTTAAACTCAGATTTGTCAAAAAAATGGTTGGAAGTTACAGAGCAAGTGGATAGAAAAATCACTCATGGTGATTTTGATTTTAAAGAGTTACATCGTGTTTTGATTTCACCTTGGAAAGTCCTAATCGATTACTTAGATTGTTTAGTAGAATCTAATGTGAACTATTTAACTGATGATTTTTTAATAAAACTAGAAAGATATAATACTAAAGGCTCTAGAGCATTATTTGATAAATTGAGGTGTAGGAAAGACAATGCCGTAGATGTTGATTTTCCAGAGAGCTCTGATGTTAATTCAGTTATTGAGTGGTCTGACCGTTATCTAACAAAAACTCGAGATGATTTTGTTGCAGGTAATATTGCGAACTCAGATATAGCTATTAACTTTGCTCATTGGTTAATAAATCAAGAAGCTCGTATTTTAAGATCTCGTCACCATTGGACTACCTTTTCAAAGCAAGTGTCAAAATCTTTTTCGGATGATAAAGTTGTTGTTATTCTCATGATTGATGCTTTATCCTCGTTACATGAAGACTTGATTTTTGAGACATTTTCACAAATTGAACACCTAAATATCGAACATTCAAAGTTATTCGCTCCAATACCTACTTTGACTGAAATAGGGAAGATTGCTGTCATTACTGGAAGGGAGGCTACAAAAAATGTAAGTAATGTGGAAGATGCGATATTAAATGCATATCAGTCACACTTGAGCTCTAAAAGTAGTTTGCAAATTTTTAAAAGCTGGGCTGCAATTCGTGAAAATAGATTAGAACAAGATACTAAGCTTGTAGTTTATTTCGAGAATAGAGTAGATGAATTCCTGCATAAGGCAGCAGACTTCAATCAGCATCAAAGTCATGTAAAGACTATGTTGAATAGTTTGAAAACTCAGATTATTTCATGGCAAAAAGATGCTTTACAAATGAATAAAGGTATTACTTTCCATATTACTGCAGATCATGGTGTTACTGTTTGTCGAGATTTTAAAAAGCCGGTTGTGCAGGGAGAAATTAAGGATAGAGTAATCAAAGTAGATCATAGGCCTAATGAACTAGATGATGATTACACTTTTGTTGGAATTGATGGTAAAAACTCAGGATTTTTGATTCCGTTTGATAGACGTTATTTTTCAAAAATCCAAAATTCGTCTATATTAGCTCATGGTGGTTTAACACCTGAAGAAGTTTTAATTCCTTATTATAATTTATATTCAGGTGTAACTAAGAGCTATAATAACTTTACATTAAGTGCAATATCATCCGAGTGTTTTTATGTTTCGGGAAAGTGGTGCCTAAGACTAAAAATATTAACACCAGTTAACATTGATAATTTTAGAATTAAGTTAGCTAATCCTTTTAGTGGCAAACATGCATTTGAAAGAATAAATGAAGGTCAAACCATTGAGTTTGACTTTGCGTTTCAATGTACCGTGTCGCAAGAAGGGTTAACAGATATTAAGTTTGATTTACAGTTTGAAGTTAATGGTAATAAAAAAATTCAAACTCAGTCTATTTCAGTTTGTTTTCCTCCAAAGATACTGGAAGCAAGTTTAGCAAGTAAAAAATTTGAAGGGATGTTTGACTAATGTCTAAATATGAATTGGATCAGAAGATTTTATCGGCATTTAGCTCACTAACTATTAATAAAGAAGTAGTTAGAAATCTTAATATTCGTGATAAAAGGACCATTCCTTCTTTTGTAGAGGAGTGGTTAGTTGACCGTTTCCACAGCGAAAGTTCAACTGAACTTGATACTTTTTCTAGGATCAGTGAGTTCATGAGTAAGCATTTGCCTGATAAATCAGAAAAAAATAAAATAAAATATGCAATACAAAAAGGAGAGTCAACGGTTTTGCTTGACCGTTTTGAAGTTAGAATCGATATTGTTAAAGATAAAAGAATTTTATCTATACCTTGTATAGATGAAAATAGTGCAACTATTACTAAAGATGTTTTAGATTCGAACCACTCACTTTTAGAGGGGGGGCAGTGGGGGGCTGGGCGGTTAAATCTTGGCTATGATGGTAAGCAGAATATCATTGAGCTTGTTGATTTTAGCCCTATGGAATCTGGCTTTGTAGTTTTGTCTGAACTGATTAAGGCAAGAGAATCCTTTACAACAAAAGAATGGATTTATGTGTTATTAAGATCCATGGGGTATGAGCCATTTTCTTATACGGAGAGCCAGCAACGTTGTCTATTATTACGCCTTATACCACTAGTCCAAAATAATATAAACATGATGGAATTAGCACCAAAAGGTACAGGAAAGTCTTTTATCTATTCAAACCTTAGTCGTTACACTTGGTTAAATAGTGGTGGTGCGTTGTCAGAGGCTCAATTGTTTTTTAATTTATCAACTAAACAAGTTGGTCTCTTTGGTAACTATGATTTACTTGTTTTGGACGAAGGGCAATCAATTAACTTTAAAGGTGCTGATGATATCCATGCTAAGTTTAAAAATTATCTTGAATCAGGTGAATTTAGTCGTGGTAACAAAAAGGTATCTAGTGAGTGTGGCTTAATGATTTTGGCTAATATTGATATTTATGAAAATAAACCAATGCGCTCAGATTATATTAAACACCTCCCTGAAATGTTTCATGATGATGCGCTTATAGATCGCTTTCATGGAATCATACCTGGATGGGAGATACCTAGATTCACAACCGACAAGGCTGCTCAAGGATATGGTATAAAAGCAGATGTTTTTGGTCAATATATGCATCAATTAAGGTTAGTCAGTCACTTAGAGTTTCCCTTTGGTGAAAGTCCAGAATTTAAAGGGGATATAAGAGATAAAAATGCGGTAACAAGGCTTTGTAAAGCATTATCTAAATTACTGTTGATTAATCCCGGACACGAAGATTATCAAGAGTATGTATTAGAACCTTCCATTAGTTTAAGGCGTCGAGTTAGAACACAGCTAGCCGAGTTAAATCCTAATGAGTTTTCTAACCCGATGAATTTAACCTATTAAAGATTTTACTTACCTCGTATCGATGGTCAACAATTCAGATTGACCATCGATATTGTTATACAGGTAAATATTATGATTTATAGATCCTATACCCTTTAATTTCAATTCCTTTTAAATTAAAGACCTGATGTATATCAGCTAATTTATTTAGCTGGCCAATTGATTCAAGAAAAAACTCTTTTTCAATGCGTTTATCAAATGATTTCTGCTTTTTAAAATCTTCAAAACTGTCATCTTGGTATTTACTTTTAAAGAGCAGAGGAGGTCTTTTATCCACGTCCACATAATCAAAAAAGTCGACATCGAGCTGCCACATCTTAACCTTAATGCGTTCGCGCAGAGTGGGGAGTGGGCTGGTGTCGAAGTTGTCGTATCCCATAAAGCTGACTTTACCTGACGTGATATGGATTTTAACCAAATCGATTTCATCGAGTTCGCCATACAGTTGCACTGCAGCGCCAACATAAACACGCAGTAGTGCAGGTAGGTAACTTAAGTATTTTT